>PKSZ01000319.1 GCA_002869425.1 Marinilabiliales bacterium | reverse complement strand
GTTCCTATGCTGATTAGTTGGCTGTGGACATTGGGAATTATGGGGTTGCTGGGAATCGATTTTACGATATTTAGTGTTGTAATATCTACCTTTATCTTTGGGCTTGGAATCGATTATAGTATTTTCATTACAAGGGGATTAATGCAGGAATATAAATTTGGGTATAAAAACCTGCCTTCATATAAAACATCTATTTTATTATCTGCATTAACAACCATTGTAGGAATTGGTGTCCTGCTTTTTGCCAAGCATCCGGCATTGCAATCCATAGCTGCATTGTCAGTTATTGGTATTGTGTCTGTAGTTTTAATTTCATATACTCTACAGCCAGTGTTGTTCTGGTATTTAGTAGAGAAAAAAGAGAAAAGAAGGCAGATTCCTGTAACCCTTTTGAATGCGATTTATGCCTTGATATCATACAGTTATTTTTTAATCAATGGATTTATTATTATTCTATTGAGTATAACATTGATTCAATTGATTCCGGTGGCAAGATGGAAAAGGTCGGTTATTCATTATATGTTGTTTTGGCTTTCAAGAAGTACAATGGATATTATGTTCCTCTTGAAGAAGGATATGAAAAGACCAATCAATAACATTCACAAGAAGCAGGCAATTATTCTTATGAACCACCAGTCATTAATTGATATTCCAATATCTTTAATGCTGACACCCAAAACCATAGTGCTAACAAGTGAATGGGTTAATAAAAGTCTTATCTCTGGATTAATAGCCCGTCTTGCAGATTTTTATTCTGTGAGTATGGGTGCAGAAGAATTGGTGCCTAAATTGAAAAAAAGAGTAAAAGAGGGCTATTCTGTATTTGTTTTTCCGGAAGGTACCCGGTCAACTGATTTCAAAATCAAAAGATTTCGTAAAGGTGCTTTTTATCTTGCAGATCAGTTGCAACTTGATATAATCCCAATCTTGATGAATGGTTCCGGTGAATATGTGCCAAAGGGTGAAGTGTTGGGAAGAAAAACAAAACTTACACTTAAGTATCTACAATAGATCAAACAGAATGAGGTTTTGTGGGGCGAAAGTTATTCTGATAAAGCAAAAAGTGCGACAGCTTTATTTCGTACAGAAATGGAACATTTGATGGCTTATTATCGTAAGCCGGAAGCTGTTAAGGATAAAATTGTAAAGGCTTATATTTACAAAGGCTTTGGCTTGGAAATGAAGGTCAGAAGAGCGTTGAGAAANGTTGAGAAATACTGATGTTTACAATCGGGCAATTCAATATCTTTCACATTCAGAACGCGTGCTAATTATGGGATCAGAATATGGTGAAAATGCTCTTCTTTTACATCATATGTTTCCAGATATCAGCATACATTCTGTTCAGAATAATGATGAAAGCTTATTGGTTACAAAGGGTTTGCTTACTTTGAATGGAAACTTGAAGTATATTGAAGAGCATAAAGCAATGGAGCTCGAAAAGTATGATACTATTTGTCTTTTTTTATCAGCCATACAGTATTCTGAATCTTTTCATTGCTTGAATAATGCTCTGCGTTTGCTTAATGGGCAGGGGCAAATAGTATTGTTTGATATATACGGGTATAGTGAAAAAGATATTCAGAAATTTGTGAAGTCTGAATCAAAGAACAATATTTGCTATCTTTCAGAAAATGAAGTTGATAATTTCATTAGCGATGCAAGATTGACATATAAAAAAACAATTGAGAAAGTTAGCTCTGGCAGACTTATTGTCTATGCTATAACAAATTTGGGATGAAAAATAAATCTGTATTGATAATTGGAAGTGGACTAAGTGGCCTGCTGTCTGGGTACATCCTGAGCAAGGAGGGTTTTCAGGTTACAATTCTGGAAAAACACTTTCAGATTGGTGGTTGCTTACAAACTTTTAAAAGGAATGGATGCATTTTTGATACAGGCTTTCACTATGTTGGGGGATTGGATAAAGGTCAGAACCTTTACAGGTTTTTTAAGTATTTTGATCTGATCGATCGCCTTAAACTCAAACCTCAGGATGAAGATTTTGATCAGATTTCATTTTATGATGGCTCTTCCTACTGGTTTAGATCAGGATACGAGGCATTTATCGATCGCTTATCTGCTGATTTTCCTGATGAAAGAAAAAGTATTCAAAGGTACATACATAAAATCAGAGAAATGAGTGACGCCTTTCCTTTGTACAATCTAAGGAATGTTGGAGGAGGATACTCAGAGACACATTTATTTCAGGAAAGTATTGCTGATTATATGTATAATCTTACAAGCAATGACCGGTTGATGAATGTTTTAGCGGGTACGAATCCGCTTTATGCAGGTGTTCCTGAAAAGTCACCCATGTATATTCATTCGCTGATTAATAATTCCAATATTGAAAGCTCATGGAGACTTGTGGATGGAAGTCAGCAAGTGGCCGACAGACTGGTTGAGTCCATAGAAAGCTACGGTGGCAAAGTAAGAGCCAGTGCTGAAGTTAAAAGGCTTGTCGTAAAAGAAAAAAGAGTTACAGCAGTGGAACTTGCTGATGGAGAAATTCTGGAGGCTGATAGTGTAATATCTTCCATTCATCCCGTTCGCACATTAGAGATGATAGGTAAGGATAAAATCAGGAATGCGTACAGATCAAGGATTAACTCTCTTGAAAATACTATTTCTTCTTTCGTTGTTTATGTTGTGTTCAAACCAAATAGGTTTAAGTATTTGAATTACAATACGTATCATTATACACAGGATTCTGTTTGGATAACAAAAGACTATAAAGAATCTGAGTGGCCACAGGGATACTTATTTTTAACTCCGGCAGTTTCATCATCTGATCAGTTCGCAGAATGTGCTTCAATAATATCTTTCATGGATTTTAGGGAAGTGAAAAAATGGGAAAATACGAGCATTGGAAGGAGAGGCGAAGAATATGAAGCATTTAAGAGATATAAGGCAGAAATATTGTTGAATGAGGTAGAAAAGAAATTTCCCGGCTTTAAAGATTCAATTAAAACATATTATACATCATCTCCGCTTACCTATAGAGATTACACCGGTACAGAAGAAGGATCAATTTATGGTATTTTGAAAGACAGTAAAAATATTATGAAAACCCTTATTTTACCCAGAACAAAAATTAAGAACCTGTTTTTAACAGGGCAGAATACCAATGTGCATGGTATACTGGGCGTTACAATAGGTTCCGTACTTACTTGCGGGGAATTTGTTGATGTCAATTATCTGATAGATAAAATTAGAAAAGCAGCTGAATAGTATGAAGAAATATGATGTTGTGATCGTTGGAAGTGGACTGGGAGGGCTGATTTGTGGTCTTATGCTCAGTAAAGAAGGAAAGAAAGTATGTGTTCTTGAAAAGCATTTCCAGATAGGCGGTTGTTTGCAGACTTTTAAAAGGAAAGGTAAAATTTTTGATACAGGAATGCATTATGTAGGAAGCTACGATGAGGGGCAAATTCTGAATAAGTATTTTAAATATTTCGGACTAACAGACAGGATTCAGCTTAAAAAGTTAAATGAGGATGCTTTTGATATCATTCATTTTGAAGGAAAGGATTATAAATATGCTATGGGTTATGAAAATTTTATTGATACCCTGAGCAAGGATTTCCCCGAGGAAAGAGAGGGCATTATTAAATATGCGAAGAAGCTTCAGGAAGTGAAAGATTCTTTGGATTTGTATAACCTGCGTGAGTTGAATGAGATGAATTTTGTGGAAAGCGAATATATTACGCAAAATACTTTTGATTTTATTGCTTCCTGTACAAAGAATAAAAAATTGCAAAATGTGTTGGCTGGCCTGAATTCTTTATATGCAGGAATTCCGAAAAAAACTCCACTCTACCTTCATGCTTTGATCAATAATTTTTTTATCGAATCTGCCTATCGTTTTGTGGATGGTAGTGATAAGCTCGCACTGGAGTTGGAAAAATTGATCAGAGAACATGGAGGAGAAGTGATAACCGGGAAGGAAGTTGTGAAATTTGCTTTTGATGAGGATGCTCTTACACATGTGGAAACAAGTGATGGAGATAAAATCTATGGCAATAACTTCATCTCAGATATTCATCCAGTGCTTACACTTGAGATGTGCGATACAAAGAAAATTCGTAAATCTTTTCGAAACAGAATTAACGATCTGGATAATACATTATCTGTCTTTTCTTTGTACGCGGTTCTTAAAGAAAATAGTTTCCCTTATTTGAACTATAATTATTATTACGCAGATACGGATTCCATTTGGTTAGCAGATCATTACAAAGCTGGTGAACCATTTAATGGTTATATGCTTTTTACACCGGCATCTTCAAAATCTGATGAATGGGCAGAGAGTTTTACAGCCATTGCCTATATGAGTATTGATGATGTTAAGGAATGGGAAGATACTCATGTAGAGAAAAGAGGGGATGCCTATTTGCAGTTTAAAGAGAGAAAGGCAAATGAGTTGTTGGATCTTATTGAAAAGCGTTTCCCGGGTATCCGGAATCACATTGATACAATTTACACATCTACACCCTTAACGTATAGGGATTATACAGGAACAATTGATGGATCTTTGTATGGGGTTATGAAAGACTGTAACGACCCTGCGGCATCTTATATAGCGCCTAAAACAAAAGTTCCGAATCTATTTCTAACAGGTCAGAATATCAACTTACACGGAATTCTTGGTGTAACCATTGGTGCCTTGCTTACCTGTGGTGCGTTGGTAGGAGTGAATCATTTAATCCGTAAGATTAATAATGTTTAAACGAAAAAGATCACTTTTTCTGCTGGCAATTGTTTTTCGATTTATTCTTTTGCCCATTGGACTGCTGGTGTTTTTATACTATTATCTGCAGTTTGATCCGCCTGAGATAAAGGATTTTTCAGTACTTAAGCTGGAAAGGGATACCATTTCTGAGAATCACTATTCAATCGGAAATAACTGGATTAGGAAGAACTCGTACGGACTGTGGGAGATGTATATTGAAGGTGATGCTTTTGAAAGGGGCGTTATTCAGGGAAAGCTGAGTAAGGAATTGGTTTGTTTGCAGGAGGATGCTTTCGTGGGACAGATAGATGCATTAATACCTTCAAGAACATACCAGCGGTTTTTGCAGCTGTTTATTGCCTGGTTTAATCGAGATTTGAATCAGTATGTTCCGGAGGAATACTTAAAGGAGATATATGGAGTTAGTTTTTCAGCTTCTGATGAATATTCTCATATTGGGCCCAAATATCTCCGAATATTAAATTATCATGCAGCGCATGATATCGGTCATGCATTAAAGGATTTAAATTTGGTTGCTTGTACTTCTTTTGCTGTTTGGAACGGAAAATCCAGCGACAGCACACTGTTAGTGGGAAGAAATTTTGACATGTATCTGGGACAGGATTTTGCAAAAGATAAAATTGTTGCTTTTATCAATCCAACCAAAGGATATCGTTTTGCTCATATTACATGGGGCGGAATGGTTGGTGCAGTTTCCGGAATCAATGAAAAAGGATTAACAGTTACGATTAATGCTGGTAGATCAGATGTGCCAACTGGTGTGAAGACTCCAGTTTCACTCGTAGTACGTGAAGTTTTGCAATATGCTGAAAATATTGAGGAAGCTTATCAGATTATTGAAAAGAGAGAGCTTTTTGTTTCAGAGTCATTTTTGGTTTCTTCTGTTGCCGATAACAAGGCAGTTGTTATTGAGCGCTCACCTGAAAAAATGGGTTTGTACGAAGTAGATACAAATTTCATTGTTTGTTCAAATCATTTTCAAAGTGCTGTTTTTGCAAATGATAGTCTAAGCAAAAAGGCTGCTGAAGAAGGATCCTCTTTGTCTCGCTATAAAAGGTTAAATCAGCTGTTAAACAAGTATTCATCACTTACGGTTCAAAATGCTATCGATATTTTAAGGGATCGAAATGGATTGGATGACCAGGAATTGGGACTGGGAAGTGAAAGAGCTATGAATCAATTGCTGGGGCACCATTCAATTGTTTTTAAACCGGAAAAAGGAATGTTTTGGATTTCAACTAAGCCTTGGCAACTTGGACCTTATGTTGCTTATGATTTACAAAGGGTTTTTAGTGGAAATTTTGTTGTGCCTTATATAGATTCGTTGATCATTAAGCACGATCCTTTTGAAGGTAGCCAGGCATATAAAAATTATAAAAAGTACTTGTTTCAAAAGGAAGCAATTCAGAGATCATTGTGGTTTGAAAGCACTGATACGATTAGTAATACTTATATTGATGCTTTTGTTAAAACAAATATTTTAAATCCGGTGGTATATGTACTGAGTGGTGATGTATACGAGCAGAAGGGAAATCATAAGGCTGCAGTTGAGTATTATTCCCGCTCTCTCAATTATACAATGGGAACAGCACGAGAAAGGAAAGAGGTGAATAATAAGATAAGGGCTATAGAAAAACAACTTATGAATTAGTAAAATTGTTCAAATTGCTCACAATACAGGGAAAATACTCTTGAACTTATTAACTTTGTGTGATAATAAAAGAAATCGAAGATGAAACTAAAGCTCATATATCCCAAATGGGAAAAACTTGAAGGACAAACAACGTTTAATTTACCACCTCATGGTCCGGTAGTTTTTGCGGCTGCCTTACCAGAATATGTGGAAGTTGAATTTACTGATGAAAATGTTGAAGATCTCAACATGAATGATACACCTGACCTTGTTGCCATTTCAATGATGTTAACAACTCAGGTGAAAAGAGGCTGGCAGATTGCTGATCATTATCGGGAGAAAGGTATAAAAGTTATTTTTGGAGGTATTTCCACAATGCTTCATGCAGAGGAGACAATGCCTCATGCCGATTCTGTATTTCTTGGGGAAGCTGAAGGTCATATTGAGACCGTTTTAAGAGATTTTGAGGCAGATAAATTGAAGCCGATTTATAATTATATGAATGATTTACCTGATGTAACAAAGGTAGGTCCGGCACGCAGGGAGATACTTAAAAGAGAGTTATATTATCATAAAGGGGTGCAAATGGTCGATTTATTCCATGCTTCCCGAGGCTGTAAATACAATTGTTATCCTTGTGCAGTTGCCTTTCTTGGTGGAAGACAATTTAGGGCACGCCCGATGGATAAAGTGGCTGAAGAACTGGCAACAATTGATAATAATCGCTTATTTGTTGTGGATAACAGCCTTGCCAACGATGAAAAGTGGCTAAAGGAACTTTTTAAAGAAATGATCCCATTTAAAAAGAAATGGTGTTCTCATACCATTATGGATAAACCTGAAATTCTTGATTTGGCAGCTCAGGCTGGTGCATGGTATGTATATCAAGCAGTTTTTGATACTTCAGACTACATAAAAGAAAGAATTAAAAGATATCATGATCATGGTATTGGTGTTGAAGGCACAATTTTGCTGGGTTTGGATAATCAAACAGAAGATGATATTTTGAGATTGATAGATTTTCTATTGGAAATTAATCTCGATCTGGCCGAATTTACTGTATTAACACCATTCCCTCATACAAAAGCATATGACGATCTGCTTCGTCAGGGTAGAATTTTAGATAAAGACTGGAATAATTACAATGCAGGTAAGGTAGTATATCAGCCAAAGCATATGAGCCCGGAAAGATTACAGGAGTTGTATCACCATGCATGGGATACTTTCTACAAAGAGGAAAATCAGGCACAAAAAATGTTCAAGCTGTTTTATAATGTTGTGGCCAAAGAAATGGCGGATGGCACGTATAAGGCTCGCCAACAAGGTATGGTTACAAAATCATTCGGACAAAAAGTTGATAGGAATCTTAAAAAGAACTAGAATGGAAGACCGTTTTGTTGATACATTGTATGAATTTAAAGGCTTGTGGGACAGACCATCAAAATGTGGATTGAAAATTATTGAAGGAAGTGAAAAACTGCTCGTAATTTTTACAGAATTGTATAATGATAATCCTGGTACATCAATTACCAATGCAAGTGCATTATTGGCAACACAATTCCTTAAGGAACGAAACCTGGATCCTCAAAAGGTGATATTTGTTGAGCATACGCCTGATAATACTTCAAAATTATCGTTTTATGATGAGGCGTTCTATATTGTTACATACAATTGGACTGGTGACGCTTTCGAAAATCCTGTATGGGAACAAGTTGGCCTTGATCGCATTGAAGAATTAATAAAAAGTATATAAAATGTATACGCAGTTTTTCCCGGAAATAGAGAAAAAAACAAAAAGGGAAATCAAACTGTTCCAGGAAGAGTTGTTGAGAAAGCAGCTTGAATACACTTTAAGCAAAAGCAAATACTATAAAAAGCAATTTGCTGATAATTCTCTTGGTTTATCAGATATAAATACAATTGAGGATCTGCAGAAAGTCCCGGTTACTACGAAGCAGGATTTACAACAGTTTAACCAGGATTTTATTTGTGTCAATCGAAATGAAATAGTAGATTATATCACTACTTCCGGGACATTGGGAGACCCTGTTACTTTTGCAATGACAGACAAGGATCTCGACAGGTTGGCTTACAATGAAAGCATTTCTTTTGTGTGTGCAGGAGGATCTTCGGATGATGTTTATCAACTCATGACAACCATTGACAAGCGCTTTATGGCTGGTCTTGCATATTTTTTGGGTGTAAGAAAAATGGGTGCAGGCATTATCCGAGTTGGAGGTGGAATTCCTGAACTTCAATGGGATTCAATTCAACGTTTTTCGCCAACAGCAGTTATTACAGTTCCTTCTTTTCTAATTAAGTTGATTGATTATGCAGAAGAAAAAGGTATCGATTATAAAAACAGCTCTGTAAAAAAAGCCATCTGTATTGGAGAAGCTTTGCGCAAACCTGATTTTTCATATACTACATTAGCCAATCGAATTCGTGAAAAGTGGGATATTGATTTATATGCTACTTATGCTTCAACTGAAATGGGAACTGCATTTACAGAGTGCTCTACAGGGCAGGGAGGGCATCATCATCCTGAACTGATTATTGTTGAATTTCTTGATGATAAGGATCAACAGGTCCCTGTGGGTGAGCCAGGTGAGGTTACCATAACTACTCTAGGTGTGGAGGGAATGCCTTTGATCCGATTTAAAACAGGCGATGTCTGTAATCATTATACGGAGCCATGTTCCTGTGGTCGAACCAGCATGAGACTAGGACCTGTTATCGGAAGAAAAAATCAAATGATAAAGTATAAAGGAACAACACTCTATCCTCCTTCTCTTTATGATATTCTGGATACCATAACTGAGGTTCAAAACTATATTGTTGAGGTTTTTACTAATGATATTGGCACCGATGGAATCCTTATTAAAGCGGGCGTAGATCAGCATTCAACTAGGCTGGAGAAAAAAATCAAAGATCATTTTCGTGCAAAATTAAGGGTGGCTCCATCTATTAAATTTTACACTTCAAAAGAAATTGAAAAGCTTCAAAATCCTGAAACAAGCAGAAAAGCCGTTCGGTTTATCGATCACAGGAATGCAGCAAAATCATAGATATGAGTGAGAATGTGAAATGGGATGGTAAGACCAAAGCGCCCAGGTTGGGTATGCGGATATTTGAGATATTGATTAAAGTGGGAGGAATTATTCCGGCTTATTTTATTCTTTCTTTTGTTGCTCTTGTGTATACTTTCAAGAACAATGATGTAAAACGAAACTTGCGCTCATACAGGAAAAAGCTAGGGTTGAAAACCAATTTTTTCAATTTCTATGTGCATAATTTTGCAGTAGGTTTTACTATGGTTGACAGGTTTGCTCATCTTATCAAAAAAAAATCTCCTTTCAGGTTTGAAAATATTGGAGAGGAACATTTACATAATGCATTGGCCAATCAAAAAGGCTTGATTTTACTATCGGCACACATTGGTAATCAAGAGGTTGCTGGAGATGTACTGTTTGAGCGTATTCAAACAAAAGTAAATTATTTCATGCTGGATAATGAATCAGAGGCAGTTAAACAGTTGACAAACAGATTGTCAGAGTCCAGAAATGTGGCCATAGTGCCAACCAATAGTGATCCATTTTCAAAAATGATTGCCATTAAAAAAGCAATAGAGCACAATGAAATTGTATGTATGCTTGGTGATCGTGTATTTGGTGAAGAAAGTAGCAAAAAACAGGTTTTTTTGGGACAGGAAGCTGAGTTTCCCACTTTTCCTTTCGAAATAGCAGCATTAACCGGAGCTCCCATAATTGCTGTGGTTACTGTGAAAACAGGTTTGTACAGGTACAGGCAAAAGGTATATGAGTATATTTCTTTTGATGGAATCAATCGAAAAAACAGGGCCGATTATATACAAACAGCCATGCAAAAATATGTAACTATTCTTGAACAAATAGTACGTGAAACACCTTACCAATGGTTTAATTTCTATGATTTCTGGAACGAATTTGATTCTAAAGAATAGTTAAGCTTATTCAGGAATTTTATT
>PKSZ01000164.1 GCA_002869425.1 Marinilabiliales bacterium | reverse complement strand
AAAGTTTGTTAAAAGAACAACAAAGCAATCTTCAAAAACAACAAAAAGAACTATCGGTTTTACAAACCAATATCACATTACAAAGAAAAAAACTAAAAGAACAAACCAAAGAGCTAATTCAAAAGGCAAAAGAAGCTCGCCTGAAAGAAAAACAAATTGACAATCAACAGGTTGAAATTCTTGAAAAGGAAAAAGTGTTAAAGTCAAAAACAAAAGAGATAGAAAGCAAAGAACAACAAATTGAAACGCAGGACAAAATTATTTTTAAGACAGGAGAGCAGCTCAAAAAGCAACAACTTATCATTGGATTTTTTATCATTATCATCGTTATTCTTATTGCATTTGGTGCTTTTGTTTACAGAAGCTTTAAAATAAAAAAGAAAATGAATGCATTGCTCTCTGAACGCAATCATGAAGTTTCACAGCAAAACCAGGAAATCAGGCAACAAAACGAAGAAATATCTGCACAAAGGGATGCCATCCAGGGACAAAAAGATGAAATTGAGAAACAAAAAGACGAGATTGAAGCACAACGAGATGAAATCGAAGCACAACGAGATGAAATCGAAGCACAAAGGAATTCGGTTTTAATGCAAAGAGACCAGATTATTCAACAAAATAAGGAGATAACTGATAGCATTATTTATGCAAAAAGAATACAAAAAGCGGTAATTCATTCGGAACAGGAACTTAGCAATATTCTTAACAAGTTCTTTATCCTTTTTAAACCACGGGATATAGTTTCCGGTGATTTTTATTGGATTAGTAAAACAGAAAATAACATCATTGTTGCCGTTGCATACTGTACCGGACATGGGGTGCCTGGAGCTTTTATGAGCATGCTCGGACTTGCCAACCTAAACGATATCATCAACAAANCAACCGAATGAAATTCTTAATAAGCTACGAGAAGCCGTAATTGAAGCGCTTCAACAAAGAGGTAAAATAGGAGAAGCAAAAGATGGGATGGATATGGCAATTATCAATATCAACCATAAGCAAAAAAATCTTTCATTCTCTGGTGCGAATAATCCATTGTACTTAATCAGCAAAAACAAAGAAAAAGAAAATCACGACGAAAACGTAAATAAACGATTGTACAGTAAAAACAAAGATTTTTCTCTAACCGAGCTTAAAGGCGACAGAATGCCTGTTGCAATACATGAAGACATGAGAAGTTTTCAGTCACACAAACTTTCATACAATAACGGAGATCGTATTTATCTCTTTTCAGATGGATTTGCTGATCAGTTTGGAGGTAAAACTGAGGCCGTTCGAAAAACTGGCGGGAAAAAATTCAAATACAAAAAATTCAAAGAACTGCTATTGAACTCAAGCGATACACCAATGAATGATAAAAAAGAAATATTAAATAATGAATTTACCAACTGGAAAGGTTCACTGGAGCAATTGGACGATGTTTGTGTAATTGGAATTGAGTTATAAACAACAAAAATGAGCAAAATAAAATCACTTATAAGTCAATTCATACTCTGGAGAGTAAATAATGTGAGTGATAAAAACTTTGTTCTGCTTCTTAGCGTAATCATAGGTGTTATTAGCGGATTAATTGCACTCGCGCTCAAAACGGGTGTGTACCATATTCATATACTCCTCGTTAATCATGTGTTTAACTATAAAGATTTGTTATTGCTCATTTACCCTGTAGTAGGAATATTGCTAACTGTTGGTTTTAAAAAATATATTTTAAGGGATAATATTAAGCATAACATTTCTTCAATACTCCATGCAATCAGTAAAAGAAATAGCCTAATGAGAACACACAAAGTTTTCTCATCGGTTATAGGAGGTATCTTAACTGCTGGATTTGGTGGTTCCATTGGACTGGAGTCTCCCATTATCTCTTCAGGTTCGGCCTTGGGTTCAAACCTGGGCAGAATACTGAAGTTAAACTACAAAACAGTTACACTATTATTGGCTTGTGGTGCCGCAGGAGCAATATCTGCCATATTCAACACGCCCATTGCTGCTGTTGTTTTTGCGCTAGAAGTATTGCTGATCGACCTTACCCGGTTTTCATTAATTCCACTGCTAATGGCTTCAGCAAGTGGAGCTGTTGTTACGCGGTTTTTTTCTGAAAAAGAAATCCTATTTNTTTCGCTTTGCACTCATTGACGATTTCAATGTGGCAGACTTACCTCTATACATTTTACTGGGTATTTTCTGTGGATTCATATCCTATTACTTTACCATCGTCTTTTTGAATGTTGAAAGAAGAATCGAAAAAATCAATAAATTCCGTTACAAATTACTCATTGGAGGTATTATCCTCGGTGCCCTGATTTTTCTCTTCCCTCCCCTCTATGGTGAAGGATATGATATGATAAAACTCATCTTGTCAGGAAATCATCATGAAATTTTTGAAAACTCCCTTTACTTCAGTTTTACTAATAATACATGGATCATCATCCTCTTTCTTACTGCCATCATATTCATGAAAGTTATTGCAACTGCAACAACAATTGGCACAGGTGGCATAGGTGGAATCTTTGCTCCTTCTGTATTTACAGGAGCTTTTACTGGATATACATTTTCACAAATTGCACACGCACTGAATTTTGATGTTTCGCGAAGTAATTTCACTCTGGTGGGCATGGCTGGCTTACTGGCTGGTATTTTACACGCACCCTTAACAGGTGTATTCCTGATTGCAGAAGTAACCAGTGGATATGAACTCATTGTACCGTTAATGATCGCCTCAACCATATCCTTTATTACCAGCAAATACATGGAACCGAACTCGATTGTTACTATGCATCTGGCAAAAAAAGGGGAACTCATTACACACCATAAGGACAAGGCGATTCTAAGGTTTATGGAATTATCCTCAGTAATCGAAAAAGATTTTGTCATTATTGAAGCCAATAATAATTTACAAAACCTCGTCAAAGCCATTGCCATATCCAAAAGAAATATTTTCCCTGTGGTCGATAACAATCAAGCTCTCATTGGTATAGTACTTTTAGATGATGTTCGTGAAATTATGTTCCAGGAAGATATGTACAATACAAGCGTTGAAAATCTTATGATTCCTCCTCCGGCATTTATTTCAACCGAGGACTCCATGGAAACAGTAATGGAAAAATTCAAAGAAACCAATGCATGGAACCTTCCTGTAATCAATAATGGAAAGTACATTGGTTTTGTATCCAAATCAAAACTTTTTTCTGCCTACCGAAATCTTTTGGTTGAAATTAGTGATGATTAGTTTTTAAGCTTACAAACATATTCTAATCAACAGGATACTCTAGGTTTTATTTTTAATAAATAACATAATATTTTAACTTTGGGTATACGTAAAACCAAACTTGAAATCAATATGGAANGGAAAAAGATACAAAAGTATTTGATCTAATACAACAGGAATACAATCGTCAAAAACATGGAATAGAGCTTATTGCCTCAGAAAATTTTGTGAGTGAGCAGGTTATGCAAGCCATGGGTTCTTGTCTTACGAATAAATATGCTGAAGGCTATCCGGGAAAAAGGTATTACGGGGGTTGCCAGATTGTTGATCAAACAGAACAGCTAGCAATTGACAGACTAAAAAAATTATTTGGAGCTGAATATGCAAATGTTCAACCACACTCAGGAGCTCAGGCCAATGCAGCAGTTTTCTTCGCATGTGTGAAGCCGGGAGATACTTTTCTGGGACTTGATCTGGCACATGGCGGTCACTTATCACACGGCTCACCTGTGAATCTTTCAGGTATTAACTATAATCCTGTTGCATATCATGTGAAGGAAGAAACAGGAATGGTTGATTATGATGAAATGGAACAATTGGCCAAAGAACACAAACCCAAAATGATTGTTGCTGGTGCATCTGCTTATTCCCGTGACTGGGACTACGAGCGTATGAGAAAAATAGCAGATGGTGTTGGCGCTATCTTAATGGCAGACATTGCACATCCTGCAGGTTTAATAGCTAAAGGTTTACTCAACAATCCAATACCCCATTGTCATATTGTTACATCCACAACTCACAAAACCCTTCGTGGACCAAGAGGTGGAATTATAATGGTGGGAAAAGATTTTGAAAATCCTTGGGGAATAACAACACCGAAAGGACAAGTAAAAATGATGTCTCAAGTTCTTGATTTTGCTGTTTTCCCAGGTCAGCAAGGAGGTCCATTGGAACATATTATTGCAGCAAAAGCTGTTGCATTTGGTGAAGCACTATCTGATAGCTACACAGAATATGCTAAGCAAATGCAAAAAAATGCGGCAGCTATGGCAAAAGCATTTATTGAAAAAGGTTACAAAGTAATTTCAAACGGCACAGATAATCATTCTATGCTGATTGACCTGAGAACCAAGTTTCCGGATATAACAGGTAAAAAAGTTGAAAATACATTGGTTCTTGCAGATATTACCATCAATAAAAATATGGTTCCATTTGATACAAGATCTCCTTTCTCAACGTCTGGACTAAGAGTTGGAACACCAGCCATTACAACCAGAGGAATGAAAGAAGAGCACATGGCACCAATTGTAAACATGATTGATGAAGTTATATCAAATATTGAAGATGAAAATGTTATTGCTAAAGTCAGGAAAAAAGTAAATGACTTAATGCAGGATTTTCCAATGTTTGCATATTAACAAGCCAAAATAACTTTTATAAAGCCCGTTTTGCATTGACATCACGGGCTTTTTTGTTTTTTCTTACTAACTTCGCAAACCATGGAATGGTACGAATATTTGCTTTTTGTGGGTGTTGGTTTTGTTGCAGGCATCATCAATACACTTGCAGGTGGAGGTTCACTCTTAACACTGCCATTGCTCATGTTTTTTGGTCTTGAGGCTAATGTAGCCAATGCAACCAACAGGATTGCCATTATCCTGCAAAATATAGTGGGTGTTGCATCATTCAAGAAGAAAAATGTACTCAATTTCAAACTTGGATTTCATCTGGCCATTCCCGCCCTTATTGGTTCTGTCATAGGAGCTTTTATTGCAGTTGAGATAGACGAGGATATGATGAAAAAAACAATTGGAGCAT
>PKSZ01000650.1 GCA_002869425.1 Marinilabiliales bacterium | reverse complement strand
ATCTTTGTAAGTCCATCCTGCACATTTCCAGAAGCAAACTTCACAATAAGTCGGGTATCTCTCCAGGCCTTCTTCTCTATATAATGTATCATCTGTTTCTGAGGAAGCAAGTGCCCAATTCAAGATTGAACCACTTACTGCAACACTACCCAGGCCCAGTGAGGATATTTTAATGAATTTTCTTCTTCTCATAATATAGGTATCAATATATTTACATACGTTACCAAATTTCTAGATTTTGTTCATATTTTTCATTACGATTTTCATTTTTTTACTGACTTCAATCTAATTTATAAATGATCTAATTACGGATAAATAGGTACTGCGATACGTAAATAACATATGTTCATAATTAATGGTCAAACTGAAATGATTTATTTTTCTGTAAATTGGATTAAAGTGTTAATTTTGCCATACAAATATTAGTTCAGCATTATGAATATTGGACCAAGTTGGAACGAAAAAAAAATACTGGTTGTAGAAGATGAACCCATGACTTACCGTTTGATTGAGGTAATGTTATCGAAAACCGGAGTTCAGCTTTATAAGGCATCCGATGGTCTGGAAGCCTTAAAAATAATTCAGAATTATAGCGACATTGATTTGATTTTAATGGACATTGGATTACCCAATATGAATGGTTATGAGGCAACCAGAAAAATAAAGAAAAGTAATTCTAAAATACCTATTATTGCTCAAACAGCCTATGTAATGAAAGATCATAAGCAACTTTGTTTTGAATCCGGTTGCGATGATTATATATCTAAGCCATACAGCAGTGATGATTTAAAAAATGTAATCAGCAAATATTTCTAGTTGTTACAGTATCTTTTCAGTACAATATAAGCTTTGCTAATTCCCAATTCACCAGCTTTTCCCATATCCAGACATGCCTTTTCAGCATCACCAAGAAAAAGAAGCGTTAATCCTCTGTTAAAATATGCTTCAGCCATATCAGGGTTATTACGTATTGCCAGACTGTAGTCGTTTATTGCACTATAATAATATTTGTGTTGAAGTTTAATATTTGCCCTATTATAATAGGCAAATGAAAACTCAGCATCAGAAGCCAGAGCCATATTCAAATCGGCAATAACATCTTTATAATTCTCAATAGATGAGAAGTTTACTTCTTCCTTTACTTGTTTGTCTGTTAGACTTATTTGATTTGTATTTTTGTCATCAAAGAAAATCATATCCAGTATCTTTTTTCTAATGGATGATCTGATAAAGTATAATACAACCGATGAGTCATTGAGGACAATAGCTTTATTAATATTCTCCAGTGCTGAGTTGTAATTGTTAGACTCGAAGTTGTTTATGGCTTTGATTGCAAGGTTTTTATAATCTTGTTTGTTATGATAAGAAATTGGTAGTGTTTTAACCACTGTATCGATATTATTAAAATTAGTTGTCTTTATGCAAAGGTCATTGCCTGATCGCGTTGAGCAGAGTTTTAGCAACTCAGGATATTGATAGCATAACTTGTTGTTATCTTTAATACTGATATTAAAATCGGTTATAGGAATAAAAGCTTCAGCAATATCTTTTGAATCGTAATTGTTTCTAAAAAAATCTGTATTCAAATCCAACATTTTCATAAACTTTGTTGAATCCAAATTGCTTGTAAATGTAGAATCTGCATATAATTCCATTAGCTTTTCGGCCTTGTGTCTGTCTGTTCTGGCTTGTTTGTAGTTATACATTTGATAAAGCAATATACTCCTGTTTAAATATGCCATTGCAAAATCGGGGTATATTTCTATCGCTTTTGTATAATCATCTATTGCGCCTTTAGTATCTCCTGTTTGTTGCTTTAGGTTTGCTCTATTGAAGATACTGGCTACATTTTGCGGATGCCTTTTAATTACTTCTGAATAATCCTGTATAGCATCGTTCATAAGTCCAATTTCACTTTTAATAAGTGCACGGTTATAATAGCTAACACTATTTTCCGGGTCTATTTCTATGATTTGTGAAAAGTCACTGACGCTGCTGTCAAATTTGAATAGCTTGTATTTTAGCATGGCTCTGCAGTATAAAGCATAGATGTTTTTATCGTCAATTTTCAGCGCTTCGTTAAAATCATTGAGTGCATTACTTGTATCGCCCTTTTCCTCGTATATTAAGCCTCTTTTGCAATAGGCGTCCGTATTAAATTCATTCAATGAAATTGCTTTTGAACAATCGTTTATTGCTTTATCGAATTCCTTAAGAAATTTATATGAAATAGCCCTGTTGATGTATGCTGCAGGTATTTTGCCAGACAATACAACTGCCGAATCCAGCAAAGCAATAGCATCTTTATATTTACCGAGTTGGTTAAAAGCAGCTGCTTTGTATATGTAAGCATAAGGATTAGAAGGATCGATTTCCATTGCAAAGTCGAAATCCTCAAATGCACTGTTGAACTCCTGTAATTCAAGATAACTAATTCCCCTGTAGATGTATGCGATTGATAAACCAGGTTTTAATCTTATAGTATGGCTGAAATCAGATAAGGCACCATGATGATCCCCCAGATCATATTTCGCCATTCCCCGGTATAAATAACTTTCCGCAATATCTGGTCTTGTCTTTACCAGTTGATTTAGCTTCTCAATACCTGTATAATATTCTCCTTTGGAAATATTATTTCGTGCTTCTTGTAAAAATGACTCCACATTTATTTGAGCACTGGATAAAAAAGAAACTAAAACAAATATTATGAAAAGGTAATATCTCATGCCTGGCTGATGTATCAGAATAACTTCTGTTTTGTAAAGATATTGCTTTCCTTTGGAACAAAATAAAATTATTTTACACTTGTTTTTGAGAATCGACGGGTGTAAGTAAAAATCCCAATTCCAATTATTATAATACCAGCAGAAAAGGTATACCAAGCAAAACTATTTGGGATATATTGAGCTGCATAATCCATGACTTCTTGACTATTTTGCATCGTGAATATCTCCAAGTATGAAAATGAACCAGACATATAGCTTACGTAATCTTCAACAAATGAAATTACAACAACCAGGCTACCCAGAACTAAAAATAGCCAGTTGATAGAATTGAGTCCTGCTTGTTTCTGACTATTGCTGAAGAGTNTACTACAAATAATCGGAGCTATTACTGGTCCTACCCAGGTGACTGGTATCAGAAATAAAATATCCCATGTGAGAAGTGATTCCGGCCAGTTGATAAAGATTTTCAGAAATACATAATAGAAAATATCCCAAATGGCAAATGAATACAGGAAGTATGCAAATCGTTGGTTTTTCTTTTCAGCAGCGAGGATTGCAATACCAAGTAACATGATCATGGTTGCGGCCTCTCTTGCGATTTCAGTTAAAACAATCGAAGCATCAATAGGGTTTAAAGGAAAAGAAAACCCTTCAGGGTAGTAGATTTTTCTTAAGTAAATAACAACAGCGGTTTCCAACATTGCCATTGCAATGGAAAAAATACTAATCCAGATAAACCTGTAATTGAGAATTGTTGTTTTTATCATATGGGTACTTTTTTGATTCGTATTCATTAACATCGATGCTTGTAAGTGGCTATCAATCGAAATTTGAAATTAATTTCTATTGTATTCAGTTCAATTATTTATATGTCAGAGTTATGTTTTTTAATTTGTTTTTCCATCTGCACAACTTGGCTATATGGCTTTTCAAGGAAAGCGAACTTATATATATTTTAAGCATATAAACCTTGTAAAACATTTCAGGCATAATGGTTAGATATTTAACAATTCAAGTAAGTATGGACCAAATATGAGAATGCCTATGATAACTGCAAATATCGAGCTTAATAATACTGCAGCAGCAGCTGTATCTTTGGTTGCTTTTGCCAGCTCATTTTTTTGAGGTGACACAAGATCTGTGAGTTTTTCTATTGATGTATTGAATGCCTCAGAAGCAATTACAGAACCAATAGCAACGATCACAAATAACCATTCTGTTGTTGTAATACGAAAATAAATACTGGAAATCAAAGTCAATACAGCTACAGCAATATGTATCCACATATTGGGTTGTGACTTCAGGATTAAAACAATGCCTTCCAATGCATATTTGAAGCTTCTCAATTGTTTTTTCATTATACCTGTATTTTATATTTATTTTGATCGTGTTATTTCTCTCTGTTCGAATTTTCTATTGTATGATGTTTTATCAATGCTGTCGGATTTTATAATATACTGTAAGAGAGTCTTTTCGGCTTCACTGTCAGCATAGCTCCAGGAAAGAAAGCTTTCTAATTGCTGCTCTTCAATAAAATCTTTTATTCTAGCATCCAGAATTTCCAGTGAATATTCATTATGTAGGAAATTTTTGTTCTGAAAGTCTTCTTTATGTTTTTCCAAAATAGGTAAGGTCTTGTCAGAAAGTGAAAGCAAAAAATTAGCTTCAATATTACCCGGGTATGGATGATTGAAGTTGTTCTTGGCAATGATAGCATCCCAGTTAACGAAGGAACAGGCAATTAAAAGGATATACGTAGCCAGACTATTCCTGTTAAACAGGAAATAGAATGATTTGTTCCTGTTTACTTTAAGAAATACAGTGAAAAGTCCAAAAACTGTAAGAACAAGAAATATTACCACACCAATTCTTTTATAAGCCAAACCAAAATAATGGTAGTAGTGGTAGTTCCTGATGGCAACAGAAATTACCAGTATAAGGTTTTGAAAAGTCCATAGATTTGCACCCAGTTTCAGCCACTTATTTTTGTGAAAAAAGTTTAGGTTTCCTCTGAAATAGAAGACAATGAGAGAGCTAGATAGAATGATGCTGAAGATTAAAATATATGTTCCTTCATGAACCAGTTGCTTCAAATCCATTCCTTCAGTAAGTTGGAAATTAAACCATAGCCAGTTGATATCAATTACATTTACAATGGCAGTAAGAATATTCATCATGATAAAAACCCAGAGTACAATTCGGTATTCTTCTTTTAGCTTTTTGGCAGAGGTTTTCTTCTTTCTTCTTTTTCTTTTTAGTTGTTCCCGGTTGATCGTTAGTGACTTTGTGGCTTCGCGTCTGGCAATTGCAGATTTTCGCATTTTGAAAATTACTGCTGCAGAAGTAATCAGGCCAAGTATAATAAATAGTATATGAACAATGCTGATGGATTCAAAAAAACGGACAATAAGGTCACCAATGTAATTAAGGATATGGCCAATTTGTTCTCCAAATATTGGATTTCCTATTGAGAAAAGAATTACAAAAATCAGGACAATGCCGCTGGTTACAAAAAATACCTTGGTTCGTAATTTCTTTTTGTTTTCCTCGTAACTTTTCCCAAATAGATTACGAAAAAAGGAAATTTGTCCGCCAACCAGATTGAATACTCCGTTGAGAAAACCATTAAGAATAGATTTTATCTGATTTTCATGAAACGTGCCGGCTACAAGTATCAATGAGAGTGCATACATCCACCGGGCTAAAAGACTTGAAAATATTGTTATTGCTATGGATGATAAGATAAAGCCAATGATTGTGATCAGGCTTGTGATGGATATATTTCTTTTTTGCAGAAATAGGGCTATAAGTAAAAAGAGTGCATAAAAAAGGGTGTTGATTCCCCAGTCTTCATTCCAGAATAGAATATCAAAAAGAGCAGTACCAATGAGTGTAGTAAGGATCAGTGTAATACGTGATGAGGTTTTCATAATTCAATACATTTGATTTAGAGTAGCTTTGTTTCATAGGCTTTAGAGTGATCCATTTATGATTTTTTCCAGTGCATCAAGGTGTTCCTTAAATGCTTTTTTTCCTTTTTGTGTAGCAGAATAGCTCGTGTTTGGCTTCTTTCCAATGAAGCGTTTGGTTATTTGTATGTATCCTTCCTTCTCAAGTGCTGTAGTATGACTGGCAATGTTACCATCGCTGGTTTGGAGTGTGTTTTTCAACGTCTTGAAATCAATTTTGTCATTCACTATAAGAATAGACATGATACCCAAGCGAATCCTGTTTTCGAAGCTTTTGTTTATTTTCAAAATGATATTTTCCATAAACGCTTTTTACTTCTTTTCGTATTTCAGCTACATGATAATTCCATAGATTATATGCATAATTCCGAAGCCAATAGACCAAAATATGAGTCCGTATTCAGGAATAAATGCAGATATCAAACCGAGCAGGATCTCAAATACACCCAGGTAACGTATATCGTGTAATGTGAATTTTCCTGCATTTAGTAGTGCCAAGCCATAAAAAATTAAAGTAGTTGGAGCAATTAAATACAATATGCCATGGTATAAGAGAGCCATGCAGAAAATGCCTCCTGCTAACAATGGTATTATTAAATTGACAAGCATTTTTCGGGCAGCTGAATTCCACGTTTTTACACCCGCTTTTTTTGCTTTTCTTAGTGTAAGTATTACTGCTGTTGCAATGGCCAAAAACAATACAAGTGCTGCATCTGTAAATATAAATTGAATAATATTGTTTGAGTCATCAAAGCTTTTTCCAGGCCTATAAGAAAATGCAGGCTCAAAAATATTATAGTTGAATTTAATGTAGGCAATGGCAGATCCAATTATAGCATAAATTCCAATAAAAACTCCGGATAGCCCGCTAAGGGTTATGAATTTTGAAGATTGTTCCATTATGGATCGAATCTCTTTCAGGTTTTCGATATGTTCTTTATTTTCCATAAAAAGTATATTAATATAAAAAGTACTTTGAGAAACAAAGTTAATATATTTAACTTTTCATGTCAATAGTTTATTGTAAATAATTGGTGAAAAAATGTTAAATGGAATATATGAACAATGCTGTAATTACTAATATAGGTAAAAACCAGCTACTTTTTGAATTTTGTTGTAAAAACAACCAGCAACATAAGGGCAATCCCTAAAGTTTCTATTCCAAGTCCAGTAAAAAGCATTGTTTGTGCATATGACCAGTGCTGTATTTTAAAAACAGCTCCGGTAAGAACCAAGGTACTACCTATAATGATAGGTATCAGAAATAACCATTTAGTTTTTTTCATACTATACGAGATGTTTTTATAACAACGAAAACAATGTTTCTTTTATAGGTTAGTTTTTATATATGATAATCATAATCGACAAGCCACCATACAATGTACTAAATATATCTGACGATACAAAAAAGAGGGGAAGCTGTGGCAACCCCTCTTTAAACGAGTTGAGTAATATTATTCAGCTGTGTTGGCATTTTGACGTATCTGCATGATGTCTCTGTCAAACATATAAAGATTGCCTCTTTCTTTACCAAGAAGGTTAAGCTTATCAATAATTGTCTGTACTGATTATTCTTCTTCAATTTGTTCTGTAACAAACCATTGAAGCCAGTTGTTGGTTGAAAAATCTTTTTCCTTAACTGTTATAGCTACCAGTTCATTTATAGACTCAGAAATATATTCTTCGTGTTTTAAAACTTCTTCAAACAGCACAAAAACATCTTTCCATTTTGCAGGTGGCTGATCCAATGCTGGGATTATTGCTTTGCCGCCGCGCTCATTAATATAGTGAACAAACTTGAGCATATGCATTGTTTCTTCTTCTGCTTGTGCATATAACCACTGAGCTGTCCCTTCAAGACCCGAAGTTTCTGCCCAAACAGCCATTGCCAAATATAAATTTGATGAATAAGCTTCTTTTTTTATCTGGCTATTTAGAGCCTTTTCAACTTTTTCTTTTAGCATTTTTACCGTTTTTTATAGTTTTATAATCAATTTCATTCAAATTTATATAATAATATCGATTCGTTGCCCGTAATGATGTTAAAAAATGTTTATTACTTACTTTTGTTTGAAAATAAGAAATGCAATAATATTCAACTATAAATATTGTTTTACGAGGACAAAAAGTAGATTATGAAGTCAAAAGAAATTATTAAACCAGAGGAGATTGAAGAAATAATACGTAATTCAGATGTGTGTTATATTGGTTTTTCTGATGGAGAAGAACCTTATGTACTGCCATTTAACTTTGGGTATACAGAAGATACCGTATGGCTTCATTCTGGTCCGGGTGGTAAAAAGCACGATTTTATAAAAAAGAATAATAAAGTATGTATTGTTTTTAGCAGTCATCATGATCTGCATTTTCATCACAAAACAGTAGCTTGTAGTTATTCTATGAGATTTAAGTCAGTGGTTGCTTATGGTACAATAGAGTATGTTGAGGAGTATGAGGAAAAAGTAAAGGCGTTGGATGTCATTATGAAACAGTATGTTAAAAGAGATTTTACTTATTCAGAACCATCAGTGAAAAATGTATGTGTTTTCAAGGTTAAGCTTACGGAGAAGACGGGAAAAATGCGCGGGTATGTTTAGTATTGGTTTAAATATTGATATATATCAATATACGAAAGTGTTTTTTCTTTGAAGTGTTTTATAATTTTGAGCTAATGTTTAATTTAAAAGGAGAATATTATGAAATTTGAATTACCAAAATTACCGTATGCAATTGATGCATTAGAACCATATATTGATCACAAAACATTAGAATTTCATCATGGGAAACATCATCAGGCATATGTGAACAAGCTTAATGGTCTGATTGAAGGAACAGAATTTGAAAACAAATCACTTGAAGAAATTATCAAAACTTCAGAGGCAGGCATTTTTAATAATGCAGCGCAGGCCTGGAATCATACATTTTATTTTGAATCATTTGCTCCAAACAAGGGAGGAGAACCAACAGGTGCCTTACTGGAAGGAATAAAAAAGGATTTTGGTTCTTTTGATAATTTTAAAGATGAGTTTTCAAAAGCTGCAGCGACTTTATTTGGTTCTGGATGGGCCTGGTTGGTGCGTGGTGAAAATGATAAACTTGAAATAGTGAAGGAAAGCAATGCAGGTAATCCTCTTACAAGCAATGAAAAGCCTTTGCTGACAATTGATGTGTGGGAGCATGCTTATTATCTCGACTATCAAAATAAGCGCCCTGATTATATTTCAGCCTTTTGGAAGATTGTAAACTGGGATACTATCTCAGGTAGATTATAATTGAATAACAAGCCTTGAGGAAACTCAGGGCTTTTTAGTTTATTTCTCTTTTTCTATCAGCTTATTTTTATTATATCTTTGAATCGTTATGGCAGAGCTAAGTAAACTGAAAGGATCACAAACAGAAAGTAATTTGCTCAAGGCATTTGCCGGTGAAAGTCAGGCTAAAAACAGGTATGAAATGTATGCCATACAGGCAAGAAAAGATGGGTATCAACAAATAGCTGAAATATTTGAATTAACATCAAGACAGGAGGAATCTCACGCTAAAACATTTTTCAGGTTTCTTGAAGGAGGAATGCTTGAATTTACAGCAACTTTTCCTTCAGGTAAAATTGGAACAACCGAGGAGAATTTATTGGCAGCTGTTGAAGGCGAAAATGAAGAATGGACAACATTATACCCGGAGTTTGCAAAAATTGCAGAAAAGGAAGGGTATCGAGAGGTGTCTACAAGTTTTAAACTAATAGCCGAAATTGAAGCTGAGCACGAAGCAAGGTTCTTGAAACTATTAGACAATATACAAAACAATAAGGTATTCCAAAGGGATACTGTACAGGAAAGGGAATGCCGCAAGTGTGGATATGTTCATAAATCGAAAAAGGCATTGGAAAAATGCCCCGCTTGTAAGCACCCAAAATCTTATTTTGAAATTAAACCAACAAATTATTAGTTATGAAACACAAATGCGTAGTATGTGGATTTGTTTATGATGAGAATGAAGGTCATCCATCAAGTGGTATTGCACCGGGAACCAAGTTTGAAGATATTCCTGAAGATTGGAAATGTCCAATTTGTGCAGCAACAAAAGATCAATTCAAAGAACTGTAAAATAAATCATAATGAAGGCGCTAGAAATAAAAAAGGGAATTTATTGGGTAGGAGCCATCGATTGGAATGTTAGAAATTTCCATGGTTACCTAACACAGAGAGGAACTACTTATAATGCATATTTAATTATTGATGAGAAGATAACCCTTATCGACACAGTAAAGGCTCCACTCGTGGGAGAGATGATGCAACGAATTGAAAGTGTTATTGATCCGTCAAAAATAGATTATGTTGTGAGCAATCATGTGGAAATGGATCATTCCGGAGCAATTCCGATGATAATGGAAAAAACGCCAAATGCAACAGTTGTATGTTCTCCAAAAGGGGAAAAGGGTTTGAGGGCTCATTTTAAAAAGGAATGGAACTTTAAAACCGTAGGCAATGGTGAATTATTGGATATTGGAGAACGAAAATTGAATTTCGTTTTAACACCAATGGTACACTGGCCCGACAATATGGTAGCTTACATGCCGGATGAGAAAATTCTTTTTAGTAATGATGCCTTTGGACAACATTTGGCTTCATCTGCAAGGTTGGATGATAATTATTCATTGGGTATTATCATGGAAGAGGCAAGAAAGTACTATGCAAATATTGTTCTGCCGTATTCAAGTCAGGTAAGAAAAGTAATGGAGATTGTCGATACTCTTGATATAGATATTATTGCATCAAGTCATGGAATTGTTTGGAAAAAACATGTAAAGGACATAATTGCTGAATATAAAAAGTGGGCTTCAAATCAAACTGAGAAAAAAGCTGTAATTGTATTTGACTCCATGTGGAAATCCACAGAAAGTATGGCTTTTTCTCTGTATGAGGCATTTGAGGAGAAAGGATATAAGGCACCAATTTTTAATTTACAGCATAATCACATTTCGGATATAATGACTGAAATGATAACTGCAGAGTATTTATGTATCGGTAGTCCAACACTTAACAAAGATGTTATGCCATCGGTTGCCGCTTTCCTTACTTATCTCAGAGGGCTTGCTCCTGAGGGGAGAAAAGCAGTGGTTTTTGGTAGCTATGGTTGGGCAAAACAAAATATTAAAGTAATGAAGGATTTTCTTACATCTTTCGATTTGACGGCAGAATATAACATCAACTACATTCCTTCAGATGATCAGTTGAAGGAGATGAAAGAAGATTTAAAATCTAAAATTTAATAGTGATGAAAGATTTTTTAAAAGTAGGTGATCAGGCTCCAGAATTTTATTTGCCTGATCAGGATGGAAAAATGCTAAAACTTGCAGACTATGCAGGTAAATGGTTGGTTTTGTATTTTTATCCAAAAGATAATACTCCGGGTTGCTCAACAGAAGGTATCGACTTCACTGCATTGAAAGATAAATTCGAGGATAATGGGGCAGAAGTATTGGGCATTAGTGCCGATTCTGTAAAAAGTCATAATAATTTTTGTGCAAAGAAAAACCTAGGAATTACATTACTTAGCGATGAGGATAAGAAAACAATACAGGATTATGGTGTCTGGCAGATGAAGAAAATGTACGGAAGGGAATTTCCCGGTATTGTAAGAACTACATATCTGATAAATCCTTACGGTGAAGTTGTTGAAGTATGGAAAAAGGTGAAGGTCAAGGAGCATGCTCAGAAAGTGTTGGAAAAGCTTATTGAAAAAAAGTCTTGATTTTACAAAATATAATTTTGATTGAGCCTTGCATTGTTCATGCAGGGCTTTTTTTATAAGATAAAATTATCTTCATTTGCAGCTTGTAAATATACTATGGCAGCTTTAACAGCAATAGAAAAGAAAACATTCAGATTGCACTTGATTTATCAGGTTATAGATGGTCTGATATTGGGTGCACTTGCTCTCAATGAGTTTGTTTTTCTGAAAAGTTTGCATGGTTCCGATTATCAAATGGGATTTTTGTTTCAGTTTAGTATGGCTGTAATGACTTTCTCTATTTTCTTCAATGAATTACTTCGAAGAACGGTAAACAAGGTTCGACTCTTAAGGTTAACGGCCCTGGCAACAAGATTGCCGCTTTTGATACTCTTTTTCTTTCCGGATAATATATTTGATTTACAGAATAATGTAATCTACCATTATATTTTTCTTGGTATTTTCTTTGTTTATTACCTGGCATCTCCTTTGGTTCTGCCGGCCATTAATTTAATGCTGAAAAAGAATTATAAACATGATAATTTCAGTAAGTTTTATAGTTTGATTTCCAGTATCAGCCGTATATTTTTATTTATAACAACTTTTTTGTTTGGAATGTTGTTGGATGAAGATCCGAGTATTTTTCGAATTGTTTATCCTATCCTGGGCGTTTTGGGTGTCCTATCTATTGTTGCTTTTTCTTTTATTCCTTATGAGGAAAACCGCGAAGAAGTAATTATACGAAAAGGTTTTTGGGGTGCAATCAAAGAGTCTTTTGTAAATATGATTTTTTTGCTAAAACAGAATAAACCTTACAGAGATTTTGAAATAGGGTTTATGCTATACGGGTTTTCCTTTATGATAACAGTTTCTGTAATTAAAATATTTTTTGAGGAAATCCTGTCATTAAATTACTCCAGCATTAGTATGTATCTTAATTTGCAGGTG
>PKSZ01000398.1 GCA_002869425.1 Marinilabiliales bacterium | reverse complement strand
GCGGTGTTCCTCCTGTTATGGTAACATCAGTACTACCAGATGCATCACCATAACAATCAACATCATTAATATTTGAAAAACTTGCAACAAGTTCTACAAGGTCTGCTGTAACCGTTACATCGTCAATATTCCAACCAGAATACGTAACAGATCCATCACTTTCCATTCTCCAGCGGAAATATACAGTTGACTGATTATCTGCGTAAGCTGATGCATCCAGATCAACCAATATCCATGCATTATCCTGAGGGTATTGTGGATGACCAAGGCTATTCCAGCTTGAACCATCGGTACTTACTTCAACATAAGCTTCATCGAAACTGGTTTCAAAATTTGCCCAACGATAAAACTGCAGGTGAACATTGGTTTTACCTGAACAGTCTATTGAGGGACTCATTAAATACTCGTTGGTTGAATTACAATACGCTCCACCAGAACAGTCCGTACCTGAACCGGAACCCAGTCCCTGGCCGTAAACATTATTGTTTGTATTGGTTGCAGTATGGTCGACTGTTGGGTCGTCGCTACCAATGGAAGAAGAACCATTACCTCCGTTCGGATCACCTGTTGCCCAGGTATCGGTACCTGATATTGCAGCATGCGTCCAACCAGAAACGTTCGGATCAAAATCTTCAAACATCAATATTTGAGTATTGGTAATATCAATTGTTCTAATATCTTCACAAACGCCACCTGCATCAGTAACAGTAACTACGTATGTTCCTACTGATAGTCCACTCAATGAAGGACTTGATGAGCCTGTTGACCAATTAAATGAATACGGAGAAGTTCCACCGGAAGCAGAGGCCGTTATTGTAGCATCGTTTCCATTGTAACAAGTTGGGTATGTATAATTTACTGCGGCAACAACACCACTAACTGTAAATGATAAGCTGTTTGTACTGATGGTATTGTTACAGGCATCCTCCACCTGATCTATCAAGGATAAGGTATAAGTACCCCCTGCAATCATATTCTCTGAAAGGGTTAAGGTATAAGTATCTGAATTAGCTGCACCCCCTGAACAAGCTGTGCTGGATACATTGGTTATGGTATAAACATCTCCACTCTCATGCTGTAGTGAAAAGTCTGTTGCAGAAACACTGGAACAAGCCACATTCTCAGAAAACTGAACCGTGATTGTATTATCTCCACAAGCCGGAGCACTTGTAATTGTCTGTAAAACAGGAGGGTCATTATCATAAATACCTGCTGTACCATTGTTGAGATTCAGTGTATAACCCGTGGCTCCACCTGTAAAGTTATCAACGACCAGAACATATGTATTTCCTGCATTCACCGTAATTGCATCTTCAAACTGCAGCTCACCTGCAAGATCTCCACTAATACCTGTACTATCACCTACAGCTCCGGACCAGTTACAGCTTTCCATTGCTATGGTTCCGTCCATAATATCCTGACAGCTGTTATTGGAAACATCGTACAAACCCCAGTCGTAGTCAACCGTAGTTTGAATGGCAAATTCGAAAGTACCTGTTTGGTTTACTGTAAAAATATACCAGGTAGAATTGTGCTCTCCAACTGTAGAGAAACAATCATCAACACCTGCTGTTTCTGCTAATGCAATCTCATTTACTGTACCCACTCCGGTTACAGATTGTGTTTGCGTATAAGTATCCTGACAAACAGGGATGGCATTACCACAGTCACCATTGGTTGGAGGATTATCTATGGCGCAGGAAAATGAAGCTTCAAAACCTCCATAATCAGCAAATAAATTGTCTGATATCCACTCAAATGTTAAACAATCATCAGTAGATGTATAACTAAATGTTCCGATTAAGGATCCATCAATTGCACCAATCAATGTGGCTGAAGTTGAAGTACCATCATAAATATTCATTCCATCATAGGTTGATTCAGACTCAAAAAATGTAAAGTCTACATGAAAATGTGTTCCATCATCTGAACAAAATGTAACCACATAATTCTCATTAAGTGAATAATTATTGGAAGGTCCTCCACTATCGTAAAAATCACCGGAACAGGTACTAATCGTCTGTCCGTCAAGAGCGGCATCCATGTAGTATGTTTGTGCATTAGACACTAAAACAAATACTGTTAAAAATAAACCTAAAACAAACAGCTTTCGGATATTCATAATATATAGCTTAAAACGTTAATTACTTAATTCTTGGATTGGTGGCGGGTTTCAAATCGTAATCGAGGTATTCGTGCCCCATTACCTCCTTGAAAACTTCAGGATTCTCTTGTGCCCACTGAATCTTAGCAGTTACATTTTCCTTCCTGCTTTTTGTAGCATCTTCTTTTGGAAAATCCTTAGGAAAAACCCTAGTACCCTTAGTTCTGGTATATCCAGTTATTGGATTATGTAAGGTATAACCTGAAATTTCATACTCCGTCTTTTTATCGTAGATATGCACATAATCTCTTGAAATTTCTGCATTTTCCAGTAAAATCATAGAACGCATTTCATCGGCAGTCATATTCTTATCTACCAAAGCAATACAACGACGCCCATAAAAAATCTTAAAGCTTTCTACTGCTTTATGAGCATTAATTCTTGTAACAAGGCTTTGCTCCTGCTCCGGGGTTTCAATTCCAAGAACAGTAAAAACTACTTCTTTTTTATCACCTTTATTTTCCACAAACTTATAATCTATTTTCATAGATTGTGCAGAAACAGTGACCGAGAACAGCATAAAAACTGCTGAAATGGATAGTAAAATTTTTCCCATAGCGTAAATTTTGTTAAATAATCTTAAATAAGACGTTATTTACGAACTTTCGGTTGCTTCTTTTGTGTACATGATTAATGTATTCATCAATAAAAAAGAGCCGTTCGTAAACAAATCTAATTTTCCCTAATCAATCTATAAATATAGGATAAAAACAATAACTTCCAAACCCCTTTTAATAAGGAGTATTCAGATTAAAAAATAAATGACTTTTGAACTTCAATTAAAAATTGAAAACTGAAACAAATTTAAAGCTTTGCCAGTGCATTTTCTATTCTATCGAGCGCTTTATTCAGATTTTCTTCAGAAGTTGCATATGACAAGCGAATATTATTTGGAGAGCCAAAGGCATCACCGGGAACTACAGCCACATTGGCTTCATGCAAAAGATACATTGCTAAGTCCTGTGCTGTAAAGATATATTCATCATTATATTTCTTACCAAAATAAGAGGAAACTTCGGGAAAAACATAAAAAGCACCATTGGGCATATTCACTTTAAGTCCCGGCATTTTTGCTAAACGCTCCACAACAAGATTTCTCCTTTTCAAAAATGCATCGTGCATAATTTTCTTGCTATCATCCTGTTCGCAACAAAGCGCTGCAACAGAGGCTTTTTGTGCAATTGTACAAGGACCTGAGGTATACTGTCCCTGTATCTTTGAACAAGCATCTACAACAAACTTGGGAGCACCAATATATCCAATTCTCCACCCTGTCATTGCATATCCCTTCGACACACCATTAACCGTAATTACCCTATCTTTAATAAAATCAAACTGACCAATACTGGCATGTTTGCCTTCAAATAAGATATGTTCATAAATTTCATCAGAAATAATGTAAATATCCTCAAACTCATAAAGAACATCAGCAATAGCCTTTAATTCCTCCCTTGTATATACTGAACCCGTTGGATTACTGGGTGAATTGATAAAAATTGCTTTGGTTCTGTTTGTTATTGCATTCTGAATCTGCTCAGGTGTAACTTTGAAATCATTGTCGATAGATGTTGGTAAAACCACTGGTTTTCCTTCAGCAATCTTAACAATTTCGTGGTAACTTACCCAATATGGTGCAGGTATTAAAACCTCATCGTTATAATTGATTAAACTAAGAATTACGTTTGCAATACTATGCTTGGCTCCATTGGATACAATAATTTCGTCAAGGCCATAATCCAGGTTATTCTCTCTTTTGAACTTATCGGAAATTGCCTGAATCAGATCTTTAAATCCCTTAACCGGAGAATAATGTGTAAAATTGTCGTCGATTGCTTTCTTTGCTGCTTCTTTGATATATTTTGGTGTATCAAAATCAGGTTCACCAATACTCAAATTGATTATATCGATTCCCTGCTCCTGCAAATCACGACTTGTCTGCGCCATTACCAGTGTTTGTGACTCAGCAATGCTAACTGCCCTATCTGACAATGCATCAAGTGTTCTTTTGGGTAAAATTGTATCCAGATTTACCATCTTCTCACAAGTTATTGTTTTAAGGAGATAAAAATAATACTTTTTAATTTCACAATAAATTATTTGATAAGAATTAACTAATATTGTAAAGCATAACCAAAAACACTTATAATTATGTCAGAAGTTTTGGAAATACTTAAATATACAGTACCTGCACTGGTTGTTTTTATTACTGCATATTTTATACTGAAATCGATGCTTGACAAGGAAGTGCAAAAGCACAGGATCGAAATTGTGATGAACAACCAGAAAATAATTACTCCCATCCGTTTGCAGGCATACGAAAGGTTATCCTTATTTTTAGAAAGAATTGCTCTTGAATCCTTAATTATGAGAACGCAGCAGCCCAAAATGACAGTAGGACAATTGCAGAGCCGGTTAATTTCAAGCATCAGAACTGAATTTGACCATAATCTTTCTCAACAGGTTTATGTAAGTGTTGCTGCATGGGGAGTTATAAAAAATGCAAAAGAAAACCTTATACAAATGATCAATGCGATGGCAGGAAAAATGGATACTTCAGCACCTGCAATGGATCTTAGTAAAGCTTTATTGGAACAAGTTATGCAGATGGATGTATCGCCCACAAAAGAGGCACTTACTTTTCTAAAAAAAGAGATTTCCGGAATATTTTAACCATAAATTAAAAACAAAAATGGCTGTCACAATTCACTCAATGACAGCCATTTTAGTATAGAATCTTTCTTACTTAATCAAATCGACACTTCTTTTAACAAATCTTGCCAGATCTTCACCGCGTAACATGTTATTTGATAAAAGTGCAAGATCAATCATCTGCTTAACCAATTTGTTTTTCTTTCCAAACTCCTTAAGCTCTTTCTTTTTCTCTTCAACAACTGCATCAATATCTTTTCTCAATTGCTCAAGTTTATCTTTAGATTCCTGAGAAACTTCTTCTTCTTTCTTTTTCTCATTTTCCTTTTCAAGCTTCTCTTTTTCCTCCTTTAACGGATTCACTTTGCTGTTGAACTCATTAATCTTTTCACCAAGCTTCGAATCAACATTAGATAAAACATCGTTCACAAGTTTATGATTGGTATTGATAATCAAATTGTATGATTCAGGCAGATCACCACCAAATCCCATTGGATTTCCGCCCAACTTTGACATATCGAGCATTCTTCTCATAAACTCGGATTGCGTAATAATCATTGGCAGGTCGTCCTCTTTCAAACCTTCGAATATCACACCAAAATTCTTCTCTTTTGGAAGCGTTCCGAGAAAAACGTGCCTCATGTTGTTTTCCTGCTCCTCTGTAAATGTACTCTTAATTTCATCTTCCCGTTCAATAAGCTTTTCAACAATATCGGCATCTACCCTTTTGAAAGTAACATTGCTCAGTTTAGGTTCAATATGGTTGATAAAATGAATATCGAACTGACCATCGAACATGAGAACATCATAACCTTTATCTCTTGCCTCATTGATATACGTATACTGTGCATCTTTATCGGTAGCATATAAATGCACCTTGTTCTTATGCTTATCAGTCTGAGCATCTTTGATAAGCTTTTCATATTCCTTAAAAGTAAAGTACTTTCCTTCTGTATTTTTCAATAGGAAAAACTTTTCAGCTTTTTCATAAAATTTATCTTCGGTTAGCATACCATACTCGATAAAAAGCTTCAGATCATCCCATTTCTCTTCAAGCTCTTTACGGTCGTTTTTGAAAAGATCGTTTAACCTATCTGCCACTTTCTTGGTGATATGACTAGAAATTTTCTTCACATTTGAATCACTCTGGAGATAGCTACGTGAAACATTCAGTGGTATATCCGGAGAATCGAGAACTCCATGTAGTAATGTAAGAAACTCAGGGACAATACCTTCTACAGAATCGGTAACATAAACCTGGTTGCAGTAGAGCTGAATTTTATTTTTCTGAACTTCAATATTGTTCCTTATTTTGGGAAAGTATAGAATTCCAGTCAGATTGAAAGGATAATCTACATTGATATGAATATTGAACAAAGGCTCATCACCCATTGGATATAAATCACGATAGAATTTTTTATAATCTTCTTCCTTAATATCTTGAGGTGCCTGTGTCCATAATGGATTGGTGTTGTTGATGATTTTAGGCTTACCTGTGCTTACCATTTTATCATCCTTATATTCCTTTTCTTCTCCAAAGCCAATTTCAACAGGGAGGAAACGGCAATATTTATTCAACAGCTCACTAATTCTTGCTTCCTGCAAAAACTCTTCGGATTCTTTATCGATATGCAGCGTAATTTCTGTACCGCGATCTTTTTTATCAATCTCTTCCACTGTATATTCAGGAGAACCATCGCATGTCCATTTTACAGCTTTTGCTCCTTCCTGATAAGATAAAGTTTTTATTTCTACCTTTTTTGCAACCATAAAGGCCGAGTAGAAACCCAAACCGAAATGGCCAATAATTGCATTGTCCTGATTTTTATATTTTTCAAGAAATTCCTCGGCTCCCGAAAACGCAATTTGATTAATATACTTATCGATTTCTTCTGCTGTCATACCCACACCATGATCTGATATGGTAAGTGTCTTTTTGTCACTATCGATGGCGACATTTACAGTCAACTCTTCCAATTCTCCTTTAAAATCTCCGAATGAAGACAAAGTCTTCAGTTTCTGAGTTGCATCCACAGCATTTGAAATAAGCTCCCTCAAAAATATTTCCTGATCAGAATACAGGAACTTCTTTATAATAGGGAAAATATTATCGCTGGTAACACCAATATTTCCTTTTTGCATTGTCTTTTCTTTTTAGTTAAACATATACCAGTTGCCGTGGCAATTATCAAAGGATATGCCAATTAAAAATCACATGACAAATAGTCAGAAGAATTTAAAAAACTTCGGGAAAAGCAAAATAAAGAGTTGCCAGTATTGTTGCAATCACAATTACCATCCCTATAAAAACCCGAAAAGTTACTTTACTGTGCATCCTTTTTCTTTTCAGATTTATCTCACTAATAATCCAATTAATGGTATTGTTTATCCGCGAAAATGAATTCTCATTCTTCTTAATAAAATTGATAGCTCCATGGTGCATTGCAGATGTTGCAACATCAATATCATCAGAAACGGAATACATAATAACTGATATCTGCGGATTGATTTCGCGAATATGCTTAAGAATTTCCAATCCATTTTTTGTACTACTGGCCTGATCTGTTTTGAGAAAATAATCCAGTATTACAATTACAATATTCTTTTTGCTAACCGGATTTTTAATGAGGTGTTCCAGGAAACTTTCCCCATCTTTAAATGTTTTTAACTGATATTTTGTTGTGTTCTTAAATTTATTTTGCAATAATTTAAGCTGAAACTCATCATCATCGACGAGATAAATAATAACGTTGTTATCTTTTTTCATGTCCCCAAAAATCTGACACAAGATAATTAAAAGAATCAATAAAGCAAAAGGAGCCGTAATGATGAATCCTTACAGCTCCACAGATACTTTTAATTGTATGTTGGCAATGGTGAATAATCCTCTGAATACCAAAGCATTTGTTCGGTATAATCATCAGGATATTCAACAACTACATTTTTTATTTCCCCATTCTCTTCTATTGGTTTTAAAACCGGATTCATAAAACCACCATATGGAGCAAGATTGAGTTTTGCATATCTATCCAGCATTTCAGCATGTAAATCCTGATCGACTTTAACGGCATATTTTTCAACAAGATCCTTGCCTGCCTCATAATCGCCTTCTGATTTTATTCGCTGAACTTCAGCCAATAATTTTCCAAAAAGCTCCCTGAGTTTATTATAATCATTGATTACAAAATAAGTTTTACCTTCTTTCTGGATTTTTGAAATTACAGAATCAGCAAGACCGTTTTCGTATGTCCATTTTGCTATCAATTGCCTGTTACGCATGTGTGCCTGCTCAATATCTGCACCTGGTTTAACTCTTTTGAGCTGCCACATAATTCCATTGGAAATATAGTTATCATATTCTGCCTTGGCTACTTCAAGAGAGGGCATCAAACCCAGCTCTACCATTCTGTCGTCCAAAAGATAATACAAAGCAAACAAATCTGCACGTGTTTCTTCCAGTGCTGATCCATAACTCCTAAGTGCTTCGGGATTAACACCAGGTAAAAGTTGTCCGGAACCATGTCCAAGGCATTCATGTAAATCGGTATGCAGATTACCTGCCAACGCACCATATTTCTTTGCTCTGTCAATTATTTCCTGCGAAAATGCAAACTCCTCCATATACCCACTTCCCATTGATGCCTGATCATAGGCATATGTAATATTTTCCATAGTAACAGATTTGGAACCATGTTCTTTTCTGATCCAGTCTGCATTGGGAAGATTTATACCAATAGGAGTTGAAGGGTAACAGTCGCCACCCAACTGTGCTACAGTAATAACTTTTGCCGTTACACCCTTTACTTCTTTTTTCTTGAATTTTTCATCAACCGGTGAATGATCTTCAAACCATTGTGCATTTTCGCTTATGATTTTGGCTCTTTTGGTTGCCTCGAGATCCTTAAAATTCACTACAGATTCCCAGGTAGCTTTCATTCCCATTGGATCGCCGTAATTCTCAATAAAACCATTTACAAAATCTACCTGTGCACTCAAGTCCTTTACCCAGGCAATGTTGTAGTCATCCCATGTATTCAAATTTCCTGTCTTGTAATACTCGATCAACTTTACGATTGATTCTTTTTGAAAATCATCCTCGGCAACATTTTTAGCCTTTTCCAACCAAAAAATAATCTGCTCAATGGCTTCCCCATACATACCTCCTGCTTTCCATACTTTCTCAACCACTTTCCCGTTCTCTTTCACAACTTTCGAGTTGATTCCATAGGAAACAGGCGTTTCATCATCTTTATCTCTTATTGCATCGTAAAATGCCTCAACCTCTGCCTGCGTTACACCCTCATAGAAATTATTAGCTGAATTAACAATATGATCTTTTCCTGCAGCCTGACATACTCTTTTAGCTGCTATTTCAGGTGTATAAAGAATTTCTGAAACTTTTGAATACAGTTGTTCTGCTGTTTCTCCGTCTTCCAATGGCCAATTTGCATCCGGGCAGTTATCCATTAAAGATTTCAAATAATCTTTAGAAAAATCCGGTACAAATT
>PKSZ01000069.1 GCA_002869425.1 Marinilabiliales bacterium | reverse complement strand
GATTCACACTTGAAGAATTTAAATTAACGCACGGAACAAATTTGTATGAAACCAGTTCCAATACCAACTTAAAACAAACCATTGAGGACTGTATAAAAAGCAGATCTTCGGCCATTTACACATCATACTCTACAACTAAAAACAATCAACAGATATGGCTTCAGACAACTCTTACACCTATTGTTTCCACTGAAGGAAAGCTAATAAAACTTGTCGCCATTGATTCTGATGTTACAAAAATCAAAGAGGCTGAAGAAGAAATCCTGATGCAAAAGCAGGAAATAACCGATAGCATTCAATATGCCAGTCGAATACAATCAGCCTTGCTCCCTCCTGCTGACTTCCTTTGCAAGTACATGGATAGCTATTTTATACTCAATAAGCCAAGAGATATTGTTTCCGGAGACTTCTACTGGATTTCAGAAAATAGTACACATATCTATATAGCAGCTGCAGATTGTACTGGACATGGCGTTCCGGGTGCTTTCATGAGTTTGCTTGGGATCACTTTCTTAAATGAGATAATGGCAATTCATTCTGAAATATCAACCGGTAACATACTCGATCAGTTAAAGAATTCAGTGATTAAATCATTACATCAAAGTGGCACTGATGATGGTGATATAAAACGAGATATCGTTAGAGATGGTATGGATATGGCAATGATTGCTCTTAACAAATCGAACAATCAGCTACAATATTCCGGAGCCAATAATCCTTTGTATTTAGTAAGAGAATATAATGGTTCTATACCTTCTATTGATAAGGAACCTTCCGTCATAATCAATAATACACAACTATTTGAATTCAAGGCAGATAAAATGCCTATCGGGCTTCACTACAATGATACAGAAGACACTTTTACTACAAACCAGATAGAGCTAAGTGCAGGTGACTCTCTCTATATGTTTTCTGACGGTTATGTAGATCAGTTTGGAGGTGAATTGGGTAAGAAGTTTAAAAGCAAAGCATTTAAGGAGTTAATGGTTACAAATAATCATTTATCTATGAGTGAAATAAAACAATTACTCGATGATACGCACAACAAATGGAAGGGCGATAAAGAGCAGATTGATGATATTCTTGTTCTAGGTATAAGGATATAACTTAATGAAAAAAATTCTATCACTTTATCTTTTACTATTCTTATTCCTTGCAGACAATCCTTCTATAAGTCAGAATACCTTCAAAGGAAGACCTTTCATGGATGTTTATGTTGATCGAGAGGATTACATCGGACATGCGCAAAACTGGGATATAACTCAAGACTACAGAGGTGTTGTTTGGTTTGCCAACAATGACGGCTTATTAAGTTACGACGGAAAAAACTGGAACATGTTTAATACAGGTGAAAAATCGACCATGCGTTCTGTTCTTGCCGATAGTACAATTCTATACTGTAGCTCATATCATGAATTTGGTTTTTTTGAGACTGATGCTTCAGGTAACAAAAGTTACATCTCTCTATCAGATAGTGCTAATGATGAGACATACTACGATGTTTGGAAAATCATCAAGACAGACAAAGGTGTATATTTTCTTGCTTCCGATTCTTTAATCTTTCGCTGGCACAATAGCCAATTAACCAGTATTGGATTTGAATCTTTACTCAAGTTTTTTTACGCATTTCAGGTGGGAGAAGAATTATGGCTGGTTTCTATGGAAAAATGGTTATGCAGATTGAATNAATGGAAGTCATCGTTCCTTTTGACGAAATGCCTGTTAATAGATTATATTCTATCATCCAACTTAAAGAAAACAGGTATTTGCTCGTAAGCAGAAATGGTCTTTATACTTTGGATACAGACAATGAAACACCTGTGTTTACACCTTTTCATACAAATGCAGATGACTATTTATTGCAAAATAAAATCTATTGTGCACAAACTCTACCCTGTAAAAACCTGGCAATAGGAACCCTGCAGGGAGGTATTGTAATACTTTCACAAAACGGAGAAATTGAGAATATAATAGACAAATCCGCGGGACTTCCTTCCAATGGTATCTATTCGCTGTTTGTTGATAGTCAGAGTAATTTGTGGGCGGGTATGGAAAAAGGAATTGCTAAAATAGATGTAATGAGTCCTTTAACCATACTGGATAAAAAGAATGATATCGATGGAAACATATTAAGCTGTTTTGAATCTTCTGACTTCTTTTACGTGGGTACTTTCAGTGGTTTATTTGGCATTAACAAGAAAACATTGAAGGTTGGCTCTCCTATTGTTTTAAACGAAATCAGCAGCGATGATATATTTACAATGGACTTCACCCGGGTTAAACCAAAGAACTCAGAAGAAGAAATGTTACTTTTTTCATCCATTGATCAGGTTTCACTTTTGGAGAAAGATAAAATAACCGAAAGAATTTGTAAAACCTATCCCGGCTTTTCACTGGAAAGAGATAAGCAGGATTCATCGATTGTTTATATTGGCTTCATTGGCTTTGCTAAAATCCAGTCAATATTCAAAAACAAACCTATTTTTACTGTTACTCCAGCCTCACCCAGGTTTGAAT
>PKSZ01000736.1 GCA_002869425.1 Marinilabiliales bacterium | reverse complement strand
TTCACTTGTTGTTCCATCTCCCAGTGTCCAGTAATAATTGTCGGCACCTGTCGAATTGTTTGCAAAATAGACTATTGCATTGGGTAAATACAACTCATTGTTACTCACAGAGAAATCAGCCACAGGATTTTCCTGTGTGGTTACAGAAATTTGTTCTGAATAACTAACTGACTGATTATTACCATAAGCTATAAGGTTAATACTGTATGCGCCGTCTGGGAATAAAACATCAACTACTTGATTTGTAGATTCGGATGGATTACCTCCTGGGAAGCTCCATAGAATTGAATCTGCATTCTGACAAAGACTTGTAAAAGTGATTGAATTGCCTTCGCAAATATGAGTTGAAGTGTATGTAAAATCAGCTGTAGGATATAATATGGTATCTACAATTAATTGTCCGTCTGAAATCGTTGTTCCTGTCCATAAACCAGCCTGATTGATTGCTTTTACTGTGAAGAAATATTCTGTTTCGTATTGCAGCGATAATCCTGAAACCGTTACAATTGTGTCTGCATTGTTATCTGTCCAGTCAAGGATGTCTGTACTACCTGGCATTGTTCCTATTGAATACCAGTAGTTGGTTATGAGTGAATTAGGATCAAAAGCAGATGACCAGTTTGCAGAAAGACTAACAAGACTTGTAGTTGTGTCTATATCAACTGAAAGTCCATCGTTTACAATTTGTATGTCAGCAGGAGCCGTCCAGTCAATATTTACATTGGCAGAACCAGGTAAAGAAAAGTTGCCGGCATCATCCATGACAATAGTTTTTATTCTACATGCAGGTGTGAATGGATCTGGATTTTCGTAACGAACCATATCAGATGAAGAACCCACAGAAATTAGCTCAGATTCTGTTCTGGCCCTGTAAATTTTAATATCGTCGTATAATACATTGCAGTTTCCTGTTCTCAGGCTGAAATGTGTTCCGCTTGTATAGGGAGCAGGATCAGTCCAGGCAGATACCAGCACATCATTTTGATAGGCTTTAATCTCTCCGCTAATTGTATTGAAAATTATTTTGTAATCGTACCATGTATCTGCTTCCACATTCACATCATCGTTGGTGTAAAGATCAATTGAATCGTTTTCAGCCTTGTAAAGCTGACATTTGTTGTTGTCAACCCTGAAATAAACCATATATGAATTACCACGTTGTATTAATTCTGGAGAATCGCAAAAGAAGTGAAAACCAGCCCTTCGGTTGGCTCCACTACCGCCGATATTCATTTTCCAATTATACATGTATACTTCACCTGTCTGCTGATTTATAGGAATATACAGATTGGTATTGCTGCTGTCTTCGTTGGTCTGGTTCAGATGGCTTGCATTGATGATCCAGTCTCCTGAAGCGTTTGTCCATTCAGGATGTATGCTGGTTTCAAAATTATCATTTAAAAAACCATGACTGGAATTGGCTCTCCATTCTGTACCATTAAAATCGAGAACCTGATAATAACGCTCAGTAATTGTATCGTTATCTGTGTCTATAAAATCAGCAGTGAAATCTGTGCTTGCCCAGTTATCTGCATTAATTTGCGTTTCAGGAGGTGTATTATCGTATGTACAATTCCATACAGCCATATAACCATCATTGTATGTTGCTCCATCAGAATGAAAATGCAGCGTTAATTCGCTTCCCGAGGCAACAATGTTTCCAGGTGAGCCATTGGTATTACAGAATTTCCCCAGACTGGGTGAAGAAATATCAGGCCCATCAAAAATTTCGAGATAATCATAATCACAGTCGCTGCCGCTTCCTGCCTCAATGTCAAAATTTATAAAATCGAGACTTAAGCCTGACGCACCGGATGGTGCAATGGTAAATGTGTAATCATCATCATCAAAATATACCCTGTTTGGGCCTCCCATATCGTATATTGTATCTGAACAGGGAACAGAGGCACAGTTTGTAAATTTATCTTCAATTAAATTCCATAATTCAGTATAACCATCATCGTAACCAAGTGCCCATATAGCAATTCCTGCAATGTTTTGCATGTTTACAAGATCGTATCTTCTACCTAAACTTTCTTCGTCGTCGCAAAAACATTGTCTCCAGTTTCCTGAGTTGTACACATAGTAAGGAGACATACTGTTGGCATCCCATAAACGTGTTGAATAATTGCCGGTAGAGTTGTCTTTAACATACTTGTATGTTCTTGAGCTTACCGAGCTTGTTGTGCTTGAAGGAATGGTTCCGGATGTAGTATTCCATTCAAAACCATAATAGGGAAGACCTAAAACCAGTTTCTCTTTGCTTGCTCCTTGTGTAAGATAGTAATTTACTGTTTTTGAAAGGTTGTAATTGTATGAACTGAAGGTGTATAGAGGTGCTGTTGGACCAGCAGTTCCGCTGCCACTGTAATAGTAGGCATATCCCATAATCGTATAATAATCGATATATGGGTCTAAAGCTGCTTCGTCAAAAACGTCACTCCAGTCAACTGCGTAAAGACACATGCTAACTTGTGAACCTGGTATTTCTGTATGCATTTGCGTGCATAAATCGATCATAAAGTTCGTGAATTGAGTTTTCAGACTGGATGAAACACCTTCAAAATCTATGTTTACACCGTTTGCATTTCTATATTGAACAAGGGATATAAGTGTGTCTATAAGGTTTTGTTGTGCCGTTGCACTAGCAAATAAAGTCGAATGGTTTGAAAATAGAGTTACACATAAATTTACACGAACACCATTATTTAACGCTTCATCAACAATTGCAGATGTTTTCCACCCATGAGTTGTGCTAGGATAGCCTGTAGAAGGATCTACCTCAAATGAAAAGAAACTCAGGTCGGATAAAAGATTCCAGTTGTAATTTGCTTCCAGACCATTTGACCAATAAGGATGCCAGCCAAAAACAACTTTATTCAGGTTGCATGTACTTGTGGCACGACTTTCCTGTATATTTTCCGGTTGATTAATCTGGTAATATTCATTTCCATCAATACCTAAAGAATTGTAATATTCCAATTGTTCCTGGTGAATCGATTTATGTGTTGTTTGTGCATATAATGAAAAATATAATAACACAAAAGTTAGTGTGAAAGCAATTCTCATCTGTAATTGTTTATAGATTGTAATACGAATTTAGTAGAAATACTTAAGTTGTGCCAGAAATTATTCCTTTTTTGTTGAATAATATTTACAGATATCCGTTAGACCACAATCTGTGCATTTAGGCTTTCGTGCTATACAAACATACCTACCGTGCAGTATTAACCAGTGATGTGCTTTATGCAGTAATTCTTCAGGGAAATATTTTACCAGCTGTTTTTCAGTATCCAGCGGTGTTTTGGCATTTGTCGAAAGGCCAATCCTTGCAGATACCCTAAAAACATGTGTGTCAACAGCCATTGCCGGTTGATTGTATATCACAGATGCAATCACATTGGCTGTTTTCCTTCCCACACCGGGTAACTTTTGTAGTTCATTAATATCATCCGGAACAACTCCTTTAAAATCCTTTACCATCATTTTAGCCATTCCTGAGAGGTGTTTTGCTTTGTTGTTTGGGTAGGAGCATGATTTAATCAGCTCATATATATCTTCAACAGTTGCTTCAGAAAGCTTATATGCATCAGGATAAACATTGAAAAATCCAGGCGTAATTATGTTTACTCTTTTATCGGTGCATTGGGCAGAAAGTATTACAGCAACTGCCAATTCATAAGGAGTGGCGTAGTTTAGCTCTGTTTCAGCAACGGGCATTTTTTTTTCAAAATACGAAATGAGCTTTTCAAATCTTTCTTTCTTTTGCATGTTAAGGTCTTTTGTTGACAAAGTAAACTAAATTTGATTTTGCTGCCAACCTGAATTTGAAAATCAAATTGTAATATTCGTTTTACATGCATGAAACCATTACATTTGCAGACAATCTTACAAAATGAGTGTATTATTACAGGCAGAGAGTATAGCAAAATCGTATGGTGATTTGGAATTGTTTTCTGATATCTCAATGAGTATTCACAAGGATCAGAAAGTAGCCCTGATTGCCAAAAATGGTACCGGGAAAACTACTTTGCTGAATATTCTGGCCGGAATTGATACACCAGATGTAGGAAAGGTTACTTTCACAAATGATATTAGTTTGGGTTATCTGAATCAGAATCCTATTATCAACGAGCAAAATTCTGTAATAGAAGAGGTCTTTAACTCTTCCAACGAGACCGTTAAGTTGATTAAGAGGTATGAAAAGGCTATTGCTGAGAATCATAAGGATGAGATTAGCTCATTGTTGTCGGAGATGGATCGGTTAAATGCCTGGGATTACGAAGTAAGGGTAAAACAGATTCTGGCTCAACTGAAAATTACAGAATTTGATAAAACCATTCGATATTTGTCAGGAGGTCAGAAAAAGCGAATCGCACTGGCCAACCTTTTAATAAATGAACCTGATCTGTTAATTCTTGATGAACCTACCAATCATTTAGATCTTGAAATGATAGAGTGGCTTGAAGAGTTTCTGCAGCGAAGCAACAGTACTCTTTTTATGGTCACCCACGATCGCTACTTTCTCGACCGGGTTTGTAATGAAATTCTAGAAATAGAGAACAAACAGATTTACCAGTACAAAGGAAATTATAGTTACTTTCTGGAAAAGCGAGATGAAAGGATTCACAATAAAAATTCAGAAATAGAAAAAGCCCGTTCCATTCTTAAAAAAGAATTAGAGTGGATGAGAAGAACACCACAGGCAAGAACCACAAAAGCAAAATACAGGGTAGATGCATATTACGACCTTGAAGAAAAAGCCAGTCAGAAAAAATACAGAGATAAAGTAGAAATCAAAGTGAGTTCGTCGAGACTGGGAAAGAAAATATTAAATATTCATAACCTGGAAAAAAGTTTTGATGATCATAAACTGATAACCGATTTTACATATCTTTTCAAACCTTATGAAAAGATAGGAATTGTAGGAAATAATGGAAGTGGGAAGAGTACTTTATTGAATATTATTGCTGGACAATTGGAAGCTGATAAAGGAAAGATGGAAATTGGCGAAACAGTTGTAATGGCCTATTACAAGCAGGATGGGATTCAGTTTAAGGAAGAGGATACAGTAATAGATATTGTTAAGGAAATAGCCGAGGTTGTAACTTTAAACAACGGAAAACGGATGTCAGCATCTCAGTTCTTGAACTATTTTCTTTTTCCACCCAAAATGCAGCATTCCCGGGTTTAAAAATTAAGCGGAGGAGAGAAAAGAAGACTTTACTTGTTGACTGTTCTTATTCAAAATCCGAATTTTCTTCTATTGGATGAGCCAACTAACGATCTTGATATACTAACTTTGAATGTGCTTGAAGAATATTTGTGTGACTTTGATGGTTGTATTTTATTGGTTTCACACGACCGATTTTTCATGGATAAAATTGTAGATAGTATTTTTGTTTTTGAAGGAGAAGGAAAAATTAAGAATTATCCTGGCAATTACACGCAGTACAGGCAGAGTAGGAAAAAAATAGTTCAAGCGCCAAAGCCAAAGAATACTAGTGTGAGTAAAACCCGGAAGAAAAGCTCTGATACAACAATACAAGCCAAAAGGAAACTATCATTTAAGGAAAAAAGGGAAATGGAAATGCTTGAAGCCCTAATTGAAGAGCTTCAGAATGAAAAGTCAGAGATTGAAAAGCAGTTGAATTCCGGAACCTTAAATTCAGATGAGTTAAATGAAAAATCTGAACGATTCGCAGAAGTTATAAACCAATTGGACGACAGGGAATTAAGGTGGCTTGAATTGAGTGAGATAGAGGAGTAATCTTAAGATAGTCAATGAATTATGCAGATGATCATTGGATGCCTGCAATGAACAGGTGTTTAATAACTTTTGATAACTATTTGCCTTAAAAAATCATTAAAACTTTATTTTTATTGCCCGAATCGTAAATCCACTAATAATGAAAGCATTTTTCATATTTCTTTTTGCTATCACAACGTTTGGAGCCATTGCACAAAATGTAAAACTTGAAGATCTTGAGGAAAAAGGAGACGGATTGGTTTATAAATCCGGTGAAACAACTCCTTATTCAGGTCCATGTGTAGATTATTGGTCGGGTACCAATAAAAAATATGAAGGAATTTATAAAAATGGAGTTCGCGTTAAGACATGGTCAGAATACGATAAAGATGGTCAGATCAGATATCAGGCTACTTACAAAAATGGAGTGAGGAATGGAGAAGGAAAAAGTTGGTATGAAAATGGTCAGGTAAGTGAAGAAGGAAATTATAAAAATGATCGAAAAGAAGGTACTTGGATTGAATGGGATGTATATGGAAAAGTTAGCAAGGAGAGGAAATACGAAACGGTTGAGGAATGGTACGACAAGGAGCATAAAAAACTGGAAGGAACCAAAAAAGACGGTAAAAAGCATGATCATTGGGTTGTATGGTATGAAAACGGGAACAAAAAATCATATGTTACATATAATGAGAATATAAAGGATGGTGTTTACAAGGAGTGGCGTGAAGATGGATCAAGAAAATTGATTAAGAACTACAGTAATGATATTTTGGATGGTTTGTATACTGAGTTTCATGAAAATGGAAAGAAGAAAATTGAAGGAAAATATCAAAACGGTTACAAACAAGGCGTTTGGAAAGAGTGGGATGCCAATGGAAATGAGATTAGTTCCAAAGATTATAATACTGTGGTGCAATATCACGAGAATGGAAACAAGATGGAAGAGGCCAATTTTGTGGATGGAAAGAAAAACGGAATTTGGAAGTGGTGGTATGAGAACGGTCAGGAAAGAGATTACAGGAGTTATAAAGACAATATAGCTGACGGGCCATGGACTAGCTGGTATGAAAATGGTGAGAAAAAATCTGAGGGGAATTATGAAAATGCTAAGAAGTCTGGTGTTTGGGTGTTTTATCATCCCAATGGGAAAAAATCGTTGGAAGGAAGCTATGTAAATGGGAAAAAGGATGGTTTATGGACAGGCTGGCATGAAAATGGACAAAAAGCAACTGAAACGAATTATACCAATGGGCTGAATAATGGAATGTGTGTACATTGGCATGATAATGGGCAAAAGGCGAAGGAATTAAAGTATGAGAACGGTCTTAAAGTAGGAATGGAAACAGAATGGCATGCAAATGGACAAAGAGCCTTTGAGGGAAATTGCAAGGATGGAAAACTCAACGGGCCAGCTATGGCATGGTATAAAAACGGACAAAAATCCGAAGAAGGAATGTATAAGGAAGACCTGAGAACCGGTGAGTGGAAGGAATGGCAGAGAGATGGTACCGAAATTAAGCCTAAAATGTATAATATTTATCAGCGTTTTTACGACAATAAGCAACTTTCTGTGAGGGGAAGCACAAAAGGTGGTAAGAAATATGGTATATGGACCGAATGGTGGGAGAATGGAAACAAAAAGTCAGAATGTAATTACAAATTTAGTGAGCTGGACGGGCCAATGCAAGAGTGGCATGAAAACGGAGAATTGGCAATGACAGGTAATTACAAAAAGAATGAAAAGACAGGTCAGTTTTTTGAATGGTATGATAACGGTCAACCCAAAAAGGAATGTGCTTATTTGGATGGTAAACTTCATGGAAAATATCAGGAATGGTATAAGAGTGGAAAGAAGAAAGTGGATGGAGCTTATAAATTGGGTTCAAAAATAGGGAAATACCTGGAGTGGTATGAGAATGGAGATAAAAAGGTTGTGAGCAATTCTGTTAATGGTCTGCCTGAAGGAGAATATCTGGAATGGTATGGCAATAAACAAAAAAAAATAGATGGCTTGTATAGTGATGGTAAAAAGGTGAAAATATGGACTGAGTGGTATGAAAATGGAAAAAAGAAATCAGAGGGGAGTTATAGAGGTGGTAATAAGCATAGTTTATGGCAGGAATGGTATCCAAGTGGTAAGTTAAAGTATGAAGGAGAATACGAAAACGGAAAGAAAATAGGAACACATACCAGCTATTATGAGAATGGAAAAAAAGAATCTGAAGAGCTTTATGATAAAGGTGTAAAGGCTGGTATATTCCAGACCTGGTACGAGAATGGTAAACTACATACAGTAACTTCATGGGTAGATGGAAAAAAGGGAGGAAAATATGAAGAATATTATAACAATGCATTTAAAGCTGTTTCAGGCTGGTATAAGTCAGATAAGAAAACAGGCACATGGACTTACCTGAATAAAGTGGGGAAGAAGACAGAGACAGGCAAATATTTGTATGACATGAAAACAGAGGTATGGACCAAATATTATGAGAGTGGAGAAAAATCAAGTGAGATTACCTATGAACGCGATCTTAAATCCGGACCTGCAAAGTGGTATTATAAAAATGGAAAAATAGAAAAAGAAGGTAATTATAAATGGGATCAGAAAGATGGACTTTGGAAAGAATATGATGATCTTGAGAATGTTATCAATCAAGCAACATACAAAGCTAAAGAACCAAAGAAGAATACTAAAAAGCCTGCTGATAAGTAGTTTTATCCTTTTTAGTGTTATAGTAAAGGCAGATGGTAATTGGAGTATCTCAAAACATGATACTGCTTGTTACCATAATCCTTTGTTTTTTTCAAAAGCTCCCTTGATTGATAATGAACGTTTCCTAAAGGCTGTTACACTCGGTCTTGATGCAAACTTTAATCGAAATGATATTTTGGCTGGTCTGAGTTTGGGTTTACAAACAACAAAAAGAAACTTCAGCTTATATGCGGGTTATAATATTCGTCCCAAAGCAAAAACTGTGTATGTGGAAAATGGATTTAATACTTTCTATAAATACAATGAAGGAAGATCCTTTGCCTATATAAACCTGGAAAAGCGTTTTGGTTACGAGGTGCTTTTCTCTCAAATAGGCGTGCTTGTTGGAGTAAAATATACATATTCTTTTGGCAAATACCGAGGTACCAATATTAGTTACGATCCTTTGCATATTTATATGCCTTTTTATTTAAAAGAGGATGGTGAGAAACATTTTATACCCCCTGTTGTAGGTATTTTTTGGATGAATCCGGATGCTATATTTAAAATAACATACGAGTATGTTGATTTACAGATGCCGGATCAACCAGAATACACCAGTGTGCAATTTCCTTCAATTTCAAACCATCGGATATGCGTTTCTTTTGTGTATTGCTTTAATTTTTCATTGGATGTTGGATTCTAGATTTGATAAGATTGAGAAGGAATTGCAATTCAGAACTTCCCGAAGTTCAGGAAAAGGAGGCCAATCTGTAAATAAACTATCAACGAAAGTAGAATTGATATTTTTTGTCGGCGAGTCCAGTGTCCTTACAGAAGAAGAAAAAGCACTGATTAACCAGAGATTGGAAAACCGCATTATCAATGATGGTTCTATTCTGATATCGTGCGATGAAGAAAGAAGTCAGTATCA
>PKSZ01000061.1 GCA_002869425.1 Marinilabiliales bacterium | reverse complement strand
TGGGAGATTCTCTGTGCTTCAATTTCCTGGAGAAATCATGGAGCGCAATGCAGAAATCAGATTTGTTTAAGGATGATATTCTGATATTTAGAGACCGGTGCATACACGATATGGAACATCCCATTTACATGTATTCACAGGAAAAAGTTCTGGCCGAAGTTAAAAGAATATTGGAAGCAGAAATATTATTGCCTAAAGAAATGGAAAGGATGCAGGCTTTAGAATATAGAAATAGCGTAGAGTTGAACAAAGTGCAATTTGACTGCCTGAAAGGAGATTGCAATTTTGGTGGATGAGGATGAATCAACTATAATGCTTATAATTTATCTAACTAATAAACCTAAAAACCGGATGGTATGAAAAGAGTAATGTTTTTTATTGTTTGTCTTTCCATATTTTGGAATGCAAAAATTTCTTCTGCTCAGCAATATTCAATGAGCAATGACAATGTAACTTCAGATTTCGGGTATTTTTATGATTCTGGCGGAAGTTCTACTGAAAATATTGGTATGATGAGCTGTATGATGCAGGCAACTTATTCCAATAATGAAAACTATGTAATGACCTTTAACTCAACTAATGGACTGCCTTTCCAATTTGAAATAGATACATTGGGCTTTTATGGCTTGGAAGATACATTAAAAGTATTTGATGGCTCAGGAGTTAACGATCCATTGCTTTATGTTTTTACAAGTAATGCTGTTTTACCTTCAATATTTTACTCGTCCGGATCGTCCATTACATTCAGCTTTGTCTCCGGAGATAATAGTAGCGATATGATTACCGGCTGCGATAATGGAGGTAACTGGGCAATGACTTTTCGAACAACTGAGTTTATTTCAATAGATGAGCCCGGCACTCTTACTTCTTGTAATTTTACTTTGGTTGACGATGGTATTTTGGATAGCTACAGTGAAGGGGTGGAGTATACTAAAACAATTTGCCCTGAAAGTGCAAATACCTGTGTAAAGCTGGAATTTGCTGAATTGGAACTCGGTGCAGGTGATTATCTGGAAGTGTATGAAGGAAACGCAATAGCAGGTAGTCCATTGTATTATTTTGATGAGAATGCTTCTGATAATATTTTACCGATTAATGTTGAAATTAATCATTGTTTAACCCTACATTTTGTTTCCAATAGTGATGGACTTACGGGAAGTGGTTTTATTCTCCAGGGTTATTGTACAGACATGTGTATTCCCGTACCTCAATGTATTACAAATGATCCCGCGAACGATCAGTGTATAAATGCAACCCAGATATGTAACCTTCACGGATACTGTGGAAGTACAGATACTGCTTATACGCATATTGCGCACAATGGAACGGACTGGAATCAGTTTGCTGGTTTGATGGACGATTTCTGTGGTAGCATAGAAAACAATAGTTGGTTGTCTTTTGTAGCAACGCAGGCAACATCTTCATTAAATATATGGACTTATAATTGCATGAATGATGAGGGCATACAAATGCAGATTTATGAAACTGACGACTGTGAAGATTTTGTACCAGTATCAAATTGTGTAAGTCATGGTTATGTTTCTGACTTTATTGTGGAAGCAACCAATCTGGTTCCCGGCCAGGTTTATTATTTAATGATTGACGGTTTTGCCGGCGATCAGTGTGATTATGTCGTTGCAGCAAATAGTGGCGTTGATATTGGTGCTTATTTAGTTGGACAGGAAAGTATTTGTAATGGAACCCAGGCCAGTATTGCTGTGGAGGGTGCTGATACCAACCTTACTACTTTTTCTTGGTACGCAGAACCCGCGGATACAAGTTTGGCTGGTCAGGAAAATAATCCACATATACTTGTGTCTCCAGTCGATACAACTCAATATTTTTGTGTAGTTGAAGGTTCTCCTTCCAATCCTTTCTGTCCGGATTTTGCAGACACATTGGTCTGGACTGTAAATGTTGCCAATGTGGGAGTTAATTGTGGATTCAATTATGATTGTGAAGTTGAAGCCACAGCCAATACTTATTATGTTGAACCGGGAGATCCGGTTGAATTGCATATGGATGCCTTGTACGAAGTGATTGCTTTCCAGGATGATTTTGAAGACGGGTATGCAGTGGGTTGGTATAATACTACCGAAATGATGACATCAAATCCTTGTGGATCCGGACCGCAGGGCAATTTCCTGTGGATGGGAAATACCAATCATACACCTCGTTTTGTGGAAACACAGGACTTGAACCTGGCAGGTGATGCTTTTATGCGGTTTTATTTGAAATATGCCATTCAGGGCGAATTGAGTCCCTGTGAAGGTCCCGACGAGCCAGACGAGGGTGTTTCTGTGCAGTACTCAACAGATTTTGGCCAGAACTGGATTGATATAGCATATTTTAATCCTCTAACCGGGGCAATTGAAACAACGAATCCTCTAACCAATACACCGGTGGCAACTGGTCCCACAAATTTTACAAGTTGGAACTATTACGAGCTACCTTTACCGGCAGCTGCACAAACATCACATACACGTGTTAGATTTATGCAGGATGCCAGTACTACTATTGATCATGATCATTGGGGTATTGATGAGTTTGAAGTAGCATGGATTCCTGATAATATTGAAACATATTGGATTGCAAATCCAGATGATGGTAACGTATATTCATCAACAGATGTGATAGCATTCCCGGAAGAAAGTACATTGTATACAGCCAGTTTTCTGTATGAAAGTGGAGGAATGGCATATGTTTGCGAAGACACTGTATATGTTGAGGTTAATCCCCTGTCCATTGAAAAAAGGAATAAAGAAAAGTTTGACGTTTTTCCTGTTCCCGCTAAGGATGAGCTCAACATTATAGCGAAAGAAACAGAAAGTGCTGATATTGAAATATATGCCAGTGATGGATCAAAAATGGAAATTATTCTACAGGGTGATTGTCCAAATTATAAAGTAGATGTAAGCAAGTTTCCCAAAGGGAATTATTTTGTTCAGTTGAATAGCAGAGACCAGATTTATAGGAAACAGTTTATAAAACTCTAGCCTGGCTCTGCAAGATCGGCTTTTACAAGAAATGTACGCGACATAAGAAATAGCTATGCTTGCTAAGTAGTTTTATGGTGAAAGGCTATCGTTTGTAAGTGGCATAAGATAAGTCATGTAGGTTAGAAGTGAAATCCTGCATTGATAAACATATGCTGATCGCTGTTTAATATGGTTGTTCTACTTGTAAAATCTTTTCGTGTGTATTCTTCAGAGCCTACTGAAAAAGTCATTTCTGCTTCAAGTCCCAATGAAAAATGAGGACCAAGGAAATATTGCACACCCACATTTAATGCAGCTCCTACACAAAACTGATTTGCTTGACTAATAGAGTTTAAAATATATTCTTCATGCATATTGAATGTTGTGTCGCTTGAAGATGTAAGGTAATGAGTAGTACTTACATAATATGTTTCTTTATTTCTGATACCTGCTATCAAATCCATGCCGTAAAACATTGTAAATCTTTCATATTCAAGGCACTTCTCAATTCCAATGTTAAAATGAGCGAGCGTTTCAAAATGCCCTGGCTGATGAAGGGTAATGGATGTATCTGTTAACGAATAATTGTAATTGTAGTTCCGTGTACTGTATAGTTGTTCATCATTGTGAACTTCTCCACCCATCCTAAGTGTATATTTATCGAAATCGTGTTTTAGCTGAACTTTCATACTATTCATTGAGGTTTCCATACCCATTAATCCCAGAATCGGTAGACAGTGAAAGCTTATTTCATTTTTTGGTTCGCAAAGTACAGAATCCTTATTTTGAGCATGAATAAATGTAGAAAGTAAGACGAAGAATCCAAAAATAATTAATTTGAAATGCATTGTGATTTTGGCTTTGGTTTACCTCAAAACGCAATGCTGACTTGAATTATTATGTTGATTTTTCAATCATCAATAGAAAAGTATGAATAGTCAGCCATGATACTTAGATCAATGGGAGAGAAAGAATCATTCCCCAGAGGAATTTTGCCTTTTAACTGATCCTGAAATATTACCTTATATTTTTCGGTTGAGGGATTAATCCTTTTTATTGGAATTATTTTGTGTTGCTTATCATCTTTTAGATGGCATTCTCTGTAAATAATTCCGCTTTTACAGTGGCATAGATCAGATCCTTTAAGTTTTTCATAGCGGTATTCTTTCTTTTTAAAAATTGCATTAAAAATCCGCTTGATATTTCTTATGATTTTGTTGATGAGTGTATATTATTGCTCATTAATAATGATTACTAAGCTAAGAAATTTATTTGTAAACAAAATTCCGGAAAAAGAAAGATGCCCGTATTATCCTTGTTTATGTAAAATGTATACGAGCATCTTTACAACATATTTATGGTATAGTACAAACTTTGGCATAAGCAATTAAATAAATCGGGCTGCCTGTTATGCTAATACTAAAGCTATCCTGATGCACCCCATCAAGGTTATGTTGGAATTCATAAAAAGATGGAGATAACTTGTCTGGTATAGTGGAAGATACATGTACAGCAGTTTCTGATAGATAAAAGTCCGGAAGTAATTTGTACGTTACTTCAAGTGTTACTGCGTCATAATCGTAGATTAATGTTCCTATTCGATGTGAACCATAATCCAGCGGATTTGTACTGGTAGAAGCATAAATTGGAGTTTCGTAATGTCCTTTTTCAATAATTCTATTGGCATATCCCCAATGATCTGCAGTACCGAATTTTGTAAATAACATGTCGCCATAGGCATATGCATCTTTGCACTGCATCAGTTGTGGTTCGGGACAAGTGAGAGCATATTGGAAATACATGGCCCAGTTTCCTCCTGCATTAATTTGGTATCCTTCACCCCATGCTGTTTCATTATTCATACCATCGCTAACAACAGCATGTGCCACTATAAATATTTTATCATTGCATGGATCTATCGATTCTGGCAAATCTTCAAATGGGATAAAAAATGAGTACGACGGAAGGTTTTCTTCCAACTCTATAGAGTAGGGAAACTGACCAATTTTTGGATTGCCATTGCCTGTTTGGGGAAGATCATCCAATGAAGATCCTACCCAAAGATGCATCTCTGCAATACTCCAGGGCATACTTCCTGTGTAAATTACATTTATTCCCAATTCATTTTGCTCAATACTTATGTTGCCGGCAATTTCGTTTTGACCTGCAATAAGATTAAAATTGTTTTGACTGTTTGTGCTTTTTAATAGAACAGCAGCAGTTTCAGCTTTTGGCTTTTCCGCTAGCTCTTCCTTTGTGCAGGAAGTTGCCACAAGCATTATCATTAGTGATAGGCCTGCGAATAGTATTAGTTTTGGATATAATGCTCTCATAATTTTAACGTTTTGATTTATTCAAATATACAGCAACAAACCACCTAATGTAAAATAAGTCTAAATAAAATTAACAATAAACAAGCAAAGCGGTACTATAAAGATAAATAAGAGCTACGTGTTAGCACGGATTTTACAGATAGAGGATGAAAATGTGATAAAAAACAGGTTTATACTCTATCGTTTTCGTTTGATCTTAGTCCAAAATTTGTATTTTTGTTGTATCAAATTGTCCTGTGGTGTAACTGGCAACACACTGGAGTTGAATCCGGGGTTTTTGGTTCGAATCCTTACGGGACAACTATAAAACAAGCGTTTAATAACTTATTTCAGTTGTTTTGCGCTTGTTTTCTTTTATATAGGTATCTTCACAATTGTTTAATAATTGTATTAAATCGTTTAAAAACTGTTAAAATAGTAACGAAAGTTTAACGAATATGCGGAGATCGTTAAAGTATAAGATTCTTCTAAGAAAAGATTGGATACGTGCAGATGGTACTGCATTGCTTTATATAAGGCTTACTTCAGGATCAAAAGTAAAGTATATAAACCTAAATTATGCAATTGATCCTAAAAAATGGGACTTCCAGAAAAATTATCCTAAAACAGGATTGAAAAACTATGAATTGATTTGCAATTATATTGATAAAACCCAGATAAAGGTAGATAAAGCTATTTTGAATTTAAACATAAAAGATAAGGCATTAACATTTTCTAACTTTGAAAATGAGTTTTTTGGTAATAGTAAGGATTCCTGCTTCTATGAGTTTGCAGAGCAAGAAATACAACTAATGAAGGGGAAGATCCAGAATTGTACAATCCGTAATTATAATTGTGAATTAACAAAGTTAAAGAAGTTCAGACCTGATATTTTAATTTCAGAAATAGATACTGATTTTCTATCTAAGTACGAAAGTTATATGAGGAATGAGCTAGATAATAAAACAAATACAGTCTGGGGATCTTTTAAGAGAATAAAGAAATTATTAAACATAGCTAAAGCAAAGGGAATATTAGAAAGTAATCCATTTGATAATTACAAAGTAAAAAAGCAAACAACAAATAAGCAGTTTCTAACTATTCAAGAGCTTAAAAAAGTTGAAGGATTAATGGAAAAAGATATTCCTTTCAAGTTTAAAGAGGTTATTAGATATTTCCTGTTCTCATGCTACACAGGATTAAGATACCAGGATGTGCTAAATTTAAAGTATAGTGATATTTCTGAAGATACAATCTCAATTATCGTTCACAAGACTAAAGAGCCTTTGCTTATCCCTTTAACTAATCATGCTAAGAAATTCATAAAAGATGGAAAAGGACTTGTATTTGATGTTCTAACGAATCAGAAAACAAATGAATACTTGAAGGTTATTATGTTTTATGCTGAGATTGATAAGAAGATTAGTTTTCATTGTGCAAGGCATACATTTGCAACAATTAGTTTAACAATAGGAATTCCGATTGAAGTTATAAGTAAAATTCTAGGACATTCTGATTTAAAAACGACACAAGTATATGCCAAAATTGTAGATGATCTTAAAAAATCTGAAATGTCAAAATGGGATTCGATATAAATATGTATATTTATACCTGTTGTCACTTTTTTGTACCTTTTTGTAAGGTTTTAGTAAACTTTCTGTAGACTTTTTGTAAGGTTTTAGTAATCTTTCTAGTACTTCTATCTAAGTTTTTTGTTATATTTTTTAACCATTAATGTTAGATATGAGTAATATTTTAGTGAAACAAAAGAGAAAAGAACTTAAAGAAAAAAATACAATTAGCATTGATAATGCTGATGGTAAGGTATTATATGAGAAGTTCTGTGTTATATGTCACAATCGATTTAATTCGTCAAGAGATGATAAATTGACATGTACAGAATCTTGTGCACGTAAATTATCAAGGATATTAAATAATTCAGGTAATTTACCTTTGTCTATTTCCAAGGCCAGGAAGGAATACAATTGTGATTAATGTTAACATACTTCTGCTGGATCCTGAGCGATGGAACCATGAGCATAATACAATCTGTTAACAAAAACTCGACCGGGTACCAGGTGGCCAGCTGAATTATGTTAACAGAATCGAAATAATTCAGCCTTCCGGAAGATCTCGAGAGTGTTCTTATGTTAACATTTGAAATAAAAAAAGCCACGCATTTTCGTGGCTTATTATATAATGTATAGTTAGAATTACTTTGTAAAGCTATTATATGCTTTTTCAAGCTTTGTATCATAATTATTCTGTGCATATCCCGGTCCGTTGTATCCTTTAGCAAATGCAGCCAAATCTTTGTTTCTTAAATGCTGTATTAAGCCAGTATTTTCAATAAACTTGATGAAAGAATCTAATTGTTTTTATTCAGATTCTTTTTGAGCAATTACAAATGATTTAACATCAGTATAACCGCATAATTGATGGTTAAATCCCATTATTTGGAACAATCCCCAGGATGTAGATTTTAAAGCAGAAGACTTATGTATTAGTTTTGCCTGGTCTAGTCTTGTATATTCTTTTGACCCTCCTTTATAATGTTCCCGGGTCCATTTTGCATACACAATAGAAGGGTGCTTTTTTGTTAATGGATTAGGATTAATACCTGCTTTTTTAAGGTTATTGTAAAATATATGACCTTCGAAAAGAATCTTAGGCCTACCGTCTTTTAAGAATCCGGATCCTGATGATTCAACTTTAATAACAGATTTAACAAGAGCTGTCTCAAGATTATGCTCTTTCGCTACTTTTTCAATTTGTTTTTCTGTAAGTTTTGTCATTGTATGTTTTTTTAAGGGGTTAGCTTTTTGTTTTACCTGTTTAGGTTTTTTCCCTTCGCTAATGTTTTCAAATTCAGGAAGAGGAACTGTTTTACCAGCTAAAATATGAGTGCAGTCATTACAGTATTTTATTTCTCCTTCTTTAACAAAGAAATGACAGCAATAACCAGGACTTGTTAATTTTATAGAAGGGCCGAATGTAGGTTTCTGAAAGTTACAATTGAATGTCCACTGTGCACCATTTTTGAAAGCAAAATCTACTGCAATAATGTGAATGTGTTTACATGCTGGGCAATTAATAGCATGTACTTGTTTTTCTCCGTATTGAATTAGTCTTACTTTATCTTTCATTATAGCTTATTTGCTCTTTTTAAATCGATAACAACAAGCACTACTAATGTTAGTATTACAGCAATTGCAAATGTTGATACTGTTTTCATATTCTTTGAGGCCTCCTTATCCCTAATAATCGACTTTTTGGCATATCAAGAAATGAAACACTATTGCGCTGATTACCGCCTAAAATTTTATAGTGACTTGAGCTTTCAGAAACGTAAAAACCTACATGTCCCCAGACACTGTTTGGATCCTGCCTCCAGAAGACCATTATGTCGCCTTTTTTAGGTTTACTTACTTTTCCTGGTAATTTTAATAAATCTCTTGCCAATAAGCTTTTTATGTACTTTGCACCAGATTTTTTTAGAATATAATTTGCAAATCCTGCACACCAGGAGGTTTCATCTGTAACAACACCAGGGAACCCAACTTCTCTAAAGAAATTTATTATGACAGGATTGTGTGAGCTCCCTGGAATTTCTGTTGTACCAAAAAGCTTCATTGCCTTTTTAAAAGCAACAATTCTTCGCGGCCGAAATAGAATAAATGCTATAACGGATAATAGAATTAAAAGAGCTATTGTTTTTTGCTCTCTCGATATTTTTTTGATTTCGATCATTAAGCAGTTATTACTTCTCTTAGTTGATCTTTATTAGTTATTACACTTACATATCCATTCTCCTCTAATGCAGCCTGCGTTTTAGGTCCAAATATTGAATCAACATCGAGTCCAGATTTGTGTTTTAGGTTTAAAGCCCTCTGAATAAGTGAAACAGCTTTCCCTTTACACCCCTGCTTAATTGGGAAACCTTTACATTCTTTATATGTACTATCACCTCCAGAGGGCAAGCTGCGTTGATCATTTTCATTAACCGGAGCTTTTCTAAACTTTGAAATGATATTGTTACGTTGCCAGAATATTATTCCTGATATAAGCAATAGGAGAATAAATCCAACTGCTTTGTTTCCTGTTTTAGCTTTCTTTTTTGCCATATCTAAAATTTTATATTTTTTGAACTTAAAATTGATCTAACTTCGTC
>PKSZ01000062.1 GCA_002869425.1 Marinilabiliales bacterium | reverse complement strand
TTGAAGAAGCATTAAAAAAAGGTAAAGAATGGATTTTAACAGACAGCTACATATATAAATATTTTGCCAGCGAACACACTGCAGGTGCATCCTTGTCGATGCTTACCAGCCTAATTCAAGAATTTCCTGTACCAGACTTCGTATTCAAACTTAATATTGACGTAAAAGAAGCTGCAAAAAGAAAATCAAAATATTCGCGGTATGAATGTGGTGCAGTTAACCAATGTAATGAAAAACAATTCATTGAGTTTCAGGAAAGGATTCTTGAATCCTGGGAAATATTCGACCAACAAAGCTGGCATTTAATTGATGCTCAGGCTCCTGTTAAACAAAAACTAGCAGAAATACAAAACCAGTTAAACATCTAAATTTGAGCAAGGCAAAAACCATATTAATTACAGGTCTTGACGCTTCAGGAAAGTCCACATTGTTAGGCAAACTAAAAAATCTGCTCCCCAATGAAAGTTTCCTGTTTCTCCCCAAAATACATACAGCAGATTTTCAAAGTAATAAAGAAATTTTATCCACCGCCAACTTCCTGAATACCCTAGGAGAAAAAGCCGATCAGGAAAATAACAGTCAATTAAAAGCCCTGGCTTTAATGGGTTCTATGTTATTGTTCAACACCCTATCGAACAATGTATTATTACCTGAATCTGACTTCCTGATTTGTGAAAGACATCCTGTTATCGACACGGGCATTTATGCTCACTTTTATGCACAAAAACTCAAACCAGAGAATTTGGACAACAAGCAATTACAAAAGCTTGACGAAGAATATTACGAAGAACTTTTCCTTTTGAATAAATTACTTCCCATTGAATACCAAAATAAAAATATGGCAGAGGGGATATTAACTTTTATCAATAAATGGTTTTGTATAGAACAAAATTACGCTTTCTCTGCATTGGAAAATTTATTTGGCACCAAGCTTCCCGATCGAATATTCTTTCTTAACGCTCCTGCAGAAGTACTTGCAAATCGCATTGCACAAAGAAGCAACAAAGAACCACATGAAAACATAGAGACATTGCAATTACTACAGGCAGCATATTCGAAACTTCTTTATGAATATTCAGCAGTAAAACCAGCATCTTTAACTAAAATTGATGCCTCAGAAATAAAAAATTTAGACCAGGCTCCTGAATTGATAATTCAGACTATGAAAAGCTGAAATGCGAGAAAAAAAGAACTTTAGAAAATATCTGTTTATTGTACTGGGATCGGTCTCTCTGATAATGGCATATATTGGCATAGTTATGCCTGCCATACCGGGCACTCCTTTTATTGTATTAACAGCTTACTTCTATGTGAGAAGCTCTGAAAAAATGTACAATTGGATATTGCGCCAAAAAATATTCTCAAAAATGATAGAAAGCTTTAAAAAACACGATACTGTTCCATTTAAGTTTAAGCTAATGCTGCTAATCCCATTTTGGGGTTCGGTTGCAGTTTCGCTTATCTGGTTTGCAGAATCAGAATTTTCTTACATTGTAATTTCTGCAGTCGGACTGATTGCAACCATACTGGTTTTCCTGGTAAAAAAAATAAAGCTATAACATTTCTTTATAGAAACTTATGAATTGTGCTCTCTATCTTATCGATGGTATAAGGCTTTGAGAGAAAATCAGAAAAGCCCTTTTTCGAATATTTCTCCTGGTAATCATACGGACAATGTGCAGTAATGGCCACGATTGGCGTATTGGCTTTGGCTCCCTTAAAATGAGTTCGAATATATACAGTTGTTTCCACCCCATTCATTACAGGCATTTCCAAATCCATCAAAATCATGTCAAAATTATTTTCAATGAATAACTCCAGAGCTTGCTTGCCATTGGATGCAACAGAATAACCATAACCCAGCGCTTCCAAAAAATCGGAAAGCAATAGCTGATTATCCACCTGATCATCCACAATCAAAATATTAGCATTATGCTTCATTAAGATAATTGTTCACCTTAGTGAGTAATTTATTGATTTCAATAGGTTTCGTAATGTAATCATCACATCCGGCTTCAAAACACTTATTCTTTTCTTCAAGCATTGCAAAAGCTGTTTGTGCAATAATTTTCAAATCCGGCCTGACTTTCTTAATCGCTTCCGTAGCCTGATAGCCGTTCATTATTGGCATTTGTATGTCCATTAATATTAAATCTATATGCCTGCCGCTTTCAACTATTTCCAGCGCTTCTTTTCCATTTTTCGCCCGTATAATATTCACATTATAATCAATTAACAGATCTTGAACAAATTCAAAAACCGTATCAACATCTTCTGCAATTAGCAATGTTTTTCCCAAAAAATCATAATCGGGAATATCATCACCATAGCGCTCTTCAACCACATCTTCTTCCGGGCTTACCAATGGAATGGTAAAATAAAACTCTGAACCCTCTTTCAATTTTGACTGAATCCATATTTTACCACCCAATAACTCAACCAAAGCTTTAGAAATTGCCAAACCAAGACCTGTACCACCATATTTCCTTGTCATAGAGCTATCTGCCTGTCTGAATCGATCAAAAATAACCTCCAGCTTATCCTCTTCGATACCAATTCCTGTATCAATTACATAAAATTTAATGAAGATATTCTCAATGGTGTATACAAAACGAACAGAACCTTCTTCTGTAAATTTAAGAGCATTACCAACAAGGTTTGTAAGTACCTGCTTAACCCTGGTAAGATCTGAAAAAAGATCTATGTCATTATCGGAATATTTTTCATATATCAATTGAATATGATTTCTTTCGTACTGCTGCTGATATGAGATAAAGTTCTCATACACATCTTCCATCATAGTATTTAGAGAAAATCCTATTTTTTCCAGGTTTATCTGCTCCAGCTCTATCTTTGAAATATCAATGATATCATTAATTAAACTTAACAAGGATCTACTGTTTCGTTTAATAATTCCAACATATTTTTTCAGCTTTTCTTCACTCATTCCCGGACGGGTTAAGAGGTCTGAAAAACCAACAATCGCATTCATTGGTGTTCGAATCTCATGACTCATATTGGCAAGGAAAATAGACTTCAATTTATCTGCCTTTTCGGCCTTATTCTTTGCATTGTAAAGATTAAGAGTATTCCTCTTATGTGCAATGGCAAGAGACAGAAGGTGTGCCAACTGCGTAACAATGTCCAGGTCTTTATCGTCAAAACCATTCTTTTTGTTTGCCAATGCAATTTCACCCAGTATTTCACCCTCTATAATGGCAGGTACCGCCAAGAAATTATCAAGATTAACGTGACCCTCAGGTATTCCAGTAGAATTGGGATGTTTAAATGGGAAATTAGTTAATATATTGCTTCTGCTGTTGAGTGCTTCACCCCACAATCCGGGATATTTCCCATCAATTTTTGAAAATCGTATGGTTTTATCTTCCACATTACAATTATCCATCATATTGGTTAGTGTATGGGTTATCATATCTCCTGATTCCTCATCTAACTCACCCACGAACCCATGTTCACATTTTATGACGCGCTGTGCGATTTTCAAAATTTCATCACAAACATCTTTAATTGTCTGGTCCTGACGCAAAAGCCTTTCAGAAACAGAAGCCAGCGCCTGATTGATATGTAGCTCCCTGAACAATTCCTCTTCAGCCAATTTTCTTTCACTTATATCTCTGGCAACAGCAACAATAATATCCTGCTCCTCGATATACCTTAGGGTTACCTCAACCGGGAAAACATTCCCTGATTTGGAGGCATGCCAAGTCTCTAAAACGCCCGATTTATTTTCTGAATGAATTACCTCTTCAAACTTTTCGTGCAATTCTTTTTGTGAAATATGTGGCTTAATATCCTGCGGCCCCATCTCTAATAGCTCATCGCGGGTATATTCTAAACGCTGCAATGCTGTTGCATTTGAATCTACAAACAACATCTTTTTATGGTCGATCAGGAAAATAGAGTCTGCTGAAGTATCCATTGCTATGCTGAAACGCAACAAATTCTGCTCAATTTCTCTTTTCCGCGTAATATCTTCTTTTATAGCAATATAGTGTGTGATATCTCCCTCTTGATTAATAATCGGGCTAATGGTGGCATTCTCAAGGTAAAGACTACCGTCTTTCTTTTTGTTGATAAATTCACCTTTCCATGTATTTCCATTGGTTATCTTATCCCATAACTCCTTGTAATAGCTATCCGGGTGTTCTCCCGATTTCAGCACGCGAGGGTTCTTCCCCACGGCTTCTTCAAGAGTATAGCCTGTTACTTCAGTAAATCGTTTGTTTACGTATTCGATATTTCCTTCAAAATCGGTAACTACAACTGAGTTTGCGCTTTGTTCAATTGCTTTTGTTAAAATTGTAAGTTGTTCGTGATCTCTTTTTCTTTCAGAAATATCATAAACAATACCATACAGAATACTTCCCTGGAAAGACAAGCGCATTTCAACAAAAAGCTCTTTTTTGTTTTTAGCAACAGCCTTATATTCAAGGCTTTGACTTTCGTAATTCTCTTCAGCTGTTCGAATTATATGCTTAAGTTTATCCCTGCTTTCTTTGTCTACCACATCCCATACCCTGAGCATGAGCATTTCTTCCTGGCTATAGCCCAACATCTCAAGCAACTTATCATTTACGCTATGGAAACGTCCGTTTTTTGAAGCGAAAATACCAGCATTACTATTTTCAACAAGCATTCTATACTTTTCTTCGCTATCACGAATCCTGTCTTCTGCTTCTTTCCGGTAAGAAATATCACGGATTGCTGCCACACGTATGGCTCCAAAAGGTTTAGAAATTACTTCAAAGTCTTTAATGGTTCCATCCTTACAGCGAATTTTTGTTTCATAGCTGGCATCTGAACTCTGATTATTCATTGCCAGGGCTACTTGCTCTTTATCACTATCAGGAATAAAATCAAGGAGGTTGCTTCCAATTAACTCATCATTGCTATAACCTGTTAGTTCTTCAACCTGTTGATTGACATCATTTACAATGCCTTGCTTATGAAAAACAATGCCTTCAAAATTGGCTGCCACAATCTGATTCAGTCTTTTTTCACTTTCCTCTATTGTTTTTCTAGCTTTCGTTTCTTCTGAAATATCTACAACTACACCCACCAGACCTTTAACATTTCCATCGGAATCCGTAAAAGGATTTTTATAAAAAATAACTTCATGATCGGTTCCATCTTTATGCTGCACAAAACTCTCATAAGTTTGCAACACATTCATTCTGAAAAACTCATCATCAGCATCATTGTATATATGAGCCAAGCCTGGCTTTGTTATTTCATTAACGGTTTTACCAATGATATCCTTTTTATCTTTACCAATAAAATCTTCAAAGGCTTTGTTACATCCAATATATTTCTTATTCCTGTCTTTATAAAAAATCGGTGTGGGTACAGCATCAAAAGTAGACTCCAGAAGTTTTTGGCTTTCAATTAATTTTCTTTCAGATAACCTATTCTCTGTAACGTCTTCTGAGTACTCTATTATGCTTACAAGTTGTTTTTTCTCATTAAAAATCGGATAAGCTGTAAGTTCTATAATTCTTTCTTCTCCTTTGCTGGTAAAGTGAATATGCCCCGTTTTAAACGGTTTTTTGGTCTTTTTAACTTCAATTAAAGGGCACTTATGTTCTTTGCCACTACAAGGTGCATTCTGATTATGAGAAACTTTATAACAATAATGCACTTCATTCTGATTGAAAGCCGGATACATTTCACGAACAGCCCTGTTTGCCATTAAAACCTTATAGTCCTTTACGTCTATCACCATTAACGGATTGGTAATGGCATCCATAACCGTATTCAAAAATTCATTCTGCTGATTGATAATACGAACAGATTCTTTCTTCTCTGTTATATCATTTGACACAACTTGCACACCTGAAACTTTACCTTCTGGTGATTTCACCGGAATAATTCTGGCTTCCAACCAACGGTGCTCATTGTTGTGATAAAACTCCTCTTCAAATTCAATTTTGACTCCAGTTTCCCTTACTCTTGTATACCTTTTATCTGCGGCCTTTCCCAGTTCACCAGGGAGCAGGCTTGTTATATGGATACCAAGCATTTCGCTCAGTGGTTTCCCATAAACTTCTTCAGATTTTTTATTTGCATAGCTCAGACAATTGTTTTCGTCGAAGTATATCACCATGCTGTCCATGTTCTCCAACACAACACTTAACTTCTCTTCATGTTCAACCAACTGATTTTTAGAACAAACCTCTTCAGTAATATCAACGATAGAGATAAAAAACTCGTCTGTAGAATTCAGGGATTTTTTTACATCAAACCTGCAGAATTTTTTCTTCTCGCGTGCTTTTATCTGAATAGAGAAATCAATTTCAGATTTAATTTTTCTCATATTCAAATAAAAATCGTCCTGTGAATTGGGATGAATTAACTCTGTTAGTTCCTTTCCAACCAAAGCATTTTTTTGGTCAATTTCGAATAACTCCAGTGCTTTTTTATTTGTCTTATTTATTTTATAATCTGATGAAACAGTAAGATATGCAACGGGGGACAAATTATACACTTCAAAATATTCATTTTTTGATCGCTGAAGCTCCTCTTGGATAAGTTTTAATTCGTCGTTCTGCTCGAGCAATTCAATATTATAAATATTCAGACTTTCAAGCAACTGCAAAATTTCTTCTTCCACTTCCTTGATGGTTATATCTGAAGACTGCTTCAGCAACTTTTCAATCTTATTTGAAATATTTTTGTGCTTATCTGAATAACTCATAATGTATTTTTAAATAACATAAAACCCGCTTATTGCTTACGAAGCATCTCTCCTGCTATATTTTCAAGCGGTAATGTTTTATTAACTGCATTTAATTTAATTGCTTCTTTCGGCATACCAAAAACAACACAAGAAGCTTCGTCCTGCGCGATGGTATATGCACCTGCCTCTTTCATTTCCAACATTCCTTTCGCTCCATCATCTCCCATACCTGTCATAATAATGCCAATTGCATTTTTACCTGCATACCTGGCGGTACTACGAAACAGAACATCAACCGCAGGTCGGTGCCTGTTTACGAGCGGTCCTTCTTTAATTTCAACATAATATCTCGCTCCACTTCTTTTGAGCAGCATATGAAAATTACCGGGAGCAATCAATGCCCTTCCCCTGATTACAGAGTCATTATTCTCAGCTTCTTTAACCGTAATTTTACATAATTCATTAAGTCTATCGGCAAAAGAACGTGTAAACTTTTCAGGCATATGCTGAACGATAACGATACCTGGTGAATCGTGTGGTAAAGCCATCAAGAAATCTTTTATCGCCTCAGTTCCTCCTGTTGAAGCACCTACAGCAACAACTTTTTCTGTAGTTTTAAGCATACTTCTTGCAGCAGTATGTGGCAATACAGCGTCAGCAGAATATTTTGGTTGCACCTGTATTTCTTTGGGAGGAGTTTTTCTTCTCAATTTTGCAATTGATGCAGCTTTAACAGCATCACAAAGCTTTATTCTACTCTCTTCAATAAATTCTTTGGTATGCATTTGAGGTTTTGAAATCACTTCAACGGCACCAAATTCAAGCGCACGCATTGCTGTCTCTGTTCCTTTTGCAGTAAGACTGGAAATAATAACTACCGGAATAGGATGTTGCGTCATGATCTTTTTCAAAAAAGTAATACCGTCCATCCTGGGCATTTCCACATCCAGTGTAATAACATCAGGGATCTCTTTTTGAATTTTTTTAGCAGCCATATAAGGGTCTGAGGCAGTTCCCATTACTTCAATATGCCTGTCTGATTCAAAAATATTGCTCAGCGTTTGTCTTATAACCGCAGAATCATCTACAATTAATACTTTAATTTTACTCTTAAGCTGTATCATTTTTTTACTTGTTTAACCAAAATTTTGCTTCCTTACAAATTTTTGTTTTACAACACCAGTATAAGTGTTAAAATATATTTTCCTGCCCTGCTTGCCACCAGTACTACTTCCTTTAATATTAATCCGATAATCAGCCAATAGTTCTTCTGCTATTTTAATATTCCTGTCACCAATATGAAACAAGCCTATTGTGGTTTCGATTACTTCTCCGCCTCCAAAAACTTTTGCAATAAGGTTTCTTCTATTGCTGCCCAGATTCTCCATTCTTTTAATCAGCTTATCAATAGCTATATTTCCAAACTTTGGGGAAGCCAGTCCGTTACCATTCCAGTATGGCAACATATAGTGGTTCATCCCTCCCATTTTCAACACCGGATCCCACATACAAACAGCAACGCAAGAACCCAGTACTGTTGTAATCCAGATCGGTTCTTTACTGGCATATAGCGCAGATGGATATAAGAAATATGGCTTTTCTTTATAATCGTCCATTTCTATTCATTAAAATTCATCACTATCCTCAAAAAACAAATCATTATCATCAAAAGAAAAACCATCAAGTTCATCCATTGGCGTAGCCATTGGAATTGTAATGGTTGAAACAGTACCTTGATTTTTTCTGGATTTAATACTAATATCACCCTCCAGTAAGTCTAACATTGCTTTAACTACTGACAGACCAAGTCCATGTCCTGTGTTAATTGAATTTATTGTTGAATCTAATCTCTTGAATCTATCAAAAATTACCTGCAGATTTTTCTTATCAATACCAATACCATGATCGCGAACAATGATGGTCATTAGACTGTTTTCAATACTGACAATAATTTCAATTTTACTTGCAGCATTGCTAAACTTGATGCTATTGCTTAAAAGGTTGGATACAATCAGTGAGATTTTATCCGGATCTGTGTAAAAGAAATCTTTATCCACATCCGTTTTGATTTCAGAAGAGAAGTCTATTTGCAATTCCTTTTGTCTGGCCTTATAATCAAAAACGTCAATTACATTATCAATTACGCTTTTTATGTCTACCTTAATGATTTCTGGCATTATCTCACCTGCTTCTATTTTTGCAGCTGCAAAAATATTCCTCAACTGAAAATCTAAATTAAATGCCTCAGAATGAATCAACTCTGCCATGGACATAGCCTTTTCAAGGTTTTGAACCTTTCCAGACATAATGTTTTTAGATAGTCCCAAAATGGAAGCAAAAGGATTCACAATCTCATTGGTAACATGTGAGATGAAATGGCTTTTGATGGCTTCAGCTTCTTTCAACTTTTTGTTTAGATTTTTTAATGTTAATGCCTGATCCTTAAAGTCTTTTTTAAGTTTTCGTAGCTCTAAAAGACGTTTCTGCATTTCTGTGATGAGTTCCTCATCTGAATATTTACTTAATTCCATAACGCTTTATATTTTCTGAAAGATTGTTGGTCGTAGTTGTTTTAATGGAACATCCATTCCAATAATAGATTCTGAATGCCCAAGGAAGAAATATCCTCCTGGCTTTAGATAGCGACAAAGCTTGTTGATTACTTTTTCCTGAGTATCCCGCTCAAAATATATTAGCACATTCCTGCAGAATATTATATCAAAATCATTATCAACATCGTAGGAAGCCTCCATCAGATTTAGTCGT
>PKSZ01000623.1 GCA_002869425.1 Marinilabiliales bacterium | reverse complement strand
TTTACGCTGACCCTCTTTTGAATACACGTCAAACCCAGACGTATTTATCTACTACAGATAATAAAATTGTATCTCACAATGTAAAAGATTTCAAGGGAAATACTGCTGTAGAGGTTCTTCCAATTCCAAAGAATGGCAGATTAAACGAATATGAAGACGAATTGGTTAAAGATGGTGATGGCGGGCTGTACAATGCCTTTGACTTTGATCTGGAACCGGATGACCCACTGGTGGTAAATTATCATTTGGATGCACCTTCACCAATTACCGGAGATGTTAATGATTACTATTCCGAAACCAATCCCGACAAACAGGTCCCAAATGCAGAAGGATACCCTTTCAGTAGAACGGTTGTAAGTAATGACCCTGCTAATAAAGTCATAGAACAGGCTTCTCCTGGCAGACATCATATGCTGGGAGCACAAACCGATGATGCAACCACAAACATGGGCAGGACAATCCGAACACAGTATTCAACCCCGTCCGATGCTGAACTTGTAAGAGTTTTCGGAGATGAAGCTCCCGATTGCAATAACGTTTTAAAGGTCGAAACAATTGATCCGAACAATACCAAAACTATCTCATATATTTCCGAAGAAGGAAAAATAATTGCAACCTGCCTGTCTTCAAATGAAGGAGACGATCTTTTGCTCAATATAGATACTTATCCGGGCAACAATAATAATAAATTCGCTGTGGCGAACAGTACATCTGAAAACACAGAAATTGAGAATGGTCTGGTAAGTGTCAAAAACGTAAGTTTCTCAGAAACAACACCTATATCACTCGATTATACAATATCTTGCGAAGTTATTGAAATGCTATGTGTTTCTATTGCCGGAGATTGTGAATATTTGGTTGTTTTTACTATAAGCGGCCTGGATAATGATTATTATCTAACTGATACAGTATCTCTCGATACTATTGATTGTCTGGGTGATCCGATGCTAAAGTCAGTAACATGGCCATTCGAGGATGAAGTCGATGATGTAGATATTCAAGCAGGTAGCTATAAGTTTACAAAACAACTGATCGTTAACGGTGATCTTTCAGACCAGGTACAAACTGCAACTGCTGATATCAGTGATCAAATATATCCCCTGGTAGCAATGGTGTCCTCATGGCTTACTGGAGTACAAAATCAGGGAGACCTGGACCAAGTATATACAAATATCGACAATTTTAATACACAAATATTCGAGGCATGGCAAAGTGGAGATCTGCCTGATAACACAACCGACCCTAATAATAAATTTGTTATTCTGAAACAGGATTTCTCTCTGCCAGTTGATTTTATATTCAACTCCGGTCATGTTCTGGAAAAGATTTACCAATTGAATAGTGAAGACCCGCCACAAACAGTATTGTCATCAATAAATATCTGGGGAGGCTGCTGTGGTCCTATTAGTGTCCCTCTTTTTTATGAAAACCCCTTTAATTCTGTTTGCAAGGAGCCTGCTGAATATCTGGCTGATCTGGATGCTTTAGGTGGGCCGGGAACCAATTACGTGAACATGGAAACTGTTGGCCCTGATTTCGAAGCATATATGCTGGAGCAACTTCAGACTGCTGAATGGGATGATTTGATGCCCGGATACAGACCCGGTGAGTTCAACAGAATGATCTTCCATATGCTGACAGACTCGTATGCTCCAATGGGGCAAACAGCTGAGGAACCCCAATATACCTGTGAAGAATTGTGGGGTAGCTGGATGGCATTGATCGCTGTTTTTGATTCCGTTGAGGAAAACATGGTAGGACAATACGATATGTCAGAGCATACAGGTGAACAATATGACCCGCCATCCGATGAGCATCAAGACAACCATTATGATATTAACGCTGGTCTGTATGGCGGAGACCTTGGAGATTGGTTGTTGAATACAGCATTGTCGATTATGGTCAGGGATGATGAGCACAATGTAACCATCAATGCATGGTTGCCGGAATTATTCTTACAGGATGTAGGATATAAATATGCTAGGATACTTATAAGGGAGCAGGATGGAACTTTCCGGCCCGGTTGGGAACCATTGGCAGCTGATCAGTCTGAATATTTTGCGGCACCATACAATATCCCCAATGTCTATGAGGAGGAATATCCTGATTCGTTTGAAAACCTGATATATTCAAATGTTTACAATCCGATATTTGCATTTAAATATTATGAGTATACCGATCACTCATATCCCGATTGTGAAGGTGCATATTGTTACTGGGGACCTGTTGATACTGATCCGTTAATTGCCAATGACGGTTATGGATTCTGTACTCAGGAACCATGTCTCAATTTGTCATATGTTAACTGGAATTACACTGATGCACGTGGCTTTTACGATTGTATAAAAGATCGTGATCCCTTCGTAGCACCCGATCCGCCTCTGAGTGGTCTGAATTCGTGCACAGATGTTCTGGCTCATGAAGATTATACACAGGCTGCACTGGAGGCAAACCGCCTAGATCTGATTGATGGCTGTCATGAAGCCTGTGAAGCACGCAAAGATCAGATTTTCGATTACTTATATAACCTTTTCGAGGAAAATTGTTATAGGATAGATCAACCATGTCCTGAAGATCCGGATGTTATTTCAACAGCCGACATTTGGGTAATTGTCGATACCCTGGTGAACAGATGTAAAAACGATTATTGTCCTGACCCGGCCTCAGCCTCAGATTTCTGCTATTGTAAAGACTGGGATGTTACTTGTCTTACAACAGACTATGTTAACAGAACCCTTATTCCAAATTCAAATTACTGGGAGTTAAAATACTTGTCTGATTGTGAAGCTCAGAAAAAGGAAATTATTTCCACATGGCTCCTTGAAATTGCAATTATTTCACAATGTCCTGGTGGAGCGACCACTCTCCCGGGCTGGACTGATCAGACAACCTGCGAAACGAAACCGGCAAGTTGTTATCCGTCATCAACAGTAGATGATCCTGGTAACCCGGTGACTTCCACTCAGATTGATGTAGAATCTGATGTACAATATTAAGAGATTGATAATCCTGCATAAACAGAATATTATGAAAATACTGTCAAGAATACCTGTTATTTTAAGTGCCATTATTATGTTGTGTGCACTTAACAATACCCGTGCACAGTTAACAGTCAATATCAAGGTCAATGAAATTCCATACTCTGTTGGAATGGATCCGTTTTGCAATGCCCCTCTGGAATTGTCATTTTATGATTTCCAAATTGGTGAAAATCCAATGGATCCTCAACCTACAGAAGTAGAGAAGGTTCAATGGGTAGTAAATGGTGCTACACTAGTTATTGGCGACGGCGTTACTCCAATGCCGTTGGAAGATGGTTTTATTACCATATCACCGAATTTGGGACAAAACTCAGTTCAGGTGACAGTATGGGCGGACAATAAAGAATATGTAATACGGAATTCGGCCAGAATTGATGTTATTGAAAATGCAACTGCAGAGTTCACAGCAACTCCGGCATGTGCAAATTCAGAAACAGAGTTTATCAATCAATCTCAAAATGCAGGAAGTTATCTCTGGAGTTTCGGTGACGGTACCTCATCCACTGAATTAACACCGGGACATCTATATACAACTCCCGGAACGTATACTGTCATTCTTAAGGCTTATACTACTGATGGCACATGCTACGACATGGTATCGCATACAGTTGAAGTTTATGACAATGCACCCCAGGCAGCTTTTACTACCGAAGATGTATGTTTGGGATATCCGGTACAATTTATCAATCAATCGACAGGTGCTGACAGTTACACCTGGACTTTCTCCTGCCCGGCCATACCATATGAATCATCTACTACACAGCCAAACCCTTCTCACTTTTTTGCTGTTGCGGAAACTTATACTGTGGAGCTTGTTGCCACAAATTCATGTGCGAGTAGCACGATAACATCGCAGGTTACTGTTATGGACGGAGTTGGCAGTGTTTTAATAGGTGCTCCCGCAGTTGCCTGCGAAGATGTACAAGTTGACTTTACTGCAACAACTGTTGCAGGAGCATCCTATAACTGGAGTTTCGGAGATGGCGTAACATCAACAGATCAAAACCCTTCACACACATTTACAATAGCAGGAAACTATACAGTAATGCTTGAGGTGGACGATGGCACATGCAGCAATACGTTCTCTCATTATGTTATCGTCAGCGCTATTCCATTGGCTGGTGTGAATGTATCTGGGAACACGACCATTTGTGAGGGGGAAGCAACAACCCTTGAAGCCAATATTTACAATCAAACACCAGGTGAATCATATACCTACGAATGGTCTCTGAATGGAAATATATTAGGCACCCAGCCTACGATTGGAGTTACACAGGGAGGAGTATACCTGCTTACCGTATACGGAAATTGTGAATACGATGTGGCACAAAGTCCTTATATAATAGTGAACCCGGTTCCGGTTGCAAGCATGTCGACTGATGCCCCGGCGGCATGTGCTGATTACAACAACGGAACTGCTACTGTTACTTCCGATGATCCGGGTGATTATACATATGCCTGGTCGAATTCAGCCTCCACAACCGCAACAGCGAATGACCTGTTCTCAGGCACAAACTTTGTTACTGTTACAAATACATTTGGGTGTAACACTATGGTAAACACATACATCCCGGCTCAAAATATGGTGCTGTCTGCATCAACAACCCCTACCGACTGTAATGTTGATAATGGAACTGCACAGGTATCCGTTACTTCAGGTGGTAACGGAAGTTATGATTATGCCTGGAGCAGTGGTGGAGACAACAACCAGGAAACCGGATTGGGAGTGGGCGCTTATTCTGTAACTGTAACAGATTCATACGGTTGTATTGCTGTAAAGAACAATATCAATGTCGGCACCTATATTCTGAATGTTACCGTTCAAACCACTGACATTGCTTGTGGTACAACTACTGCCACCATTACAGCCAACGTAAGCGCACAGGGATATAACCCGGAAACACCGCTTACCTGGACCTGGTACGATGCAAATACAGGGAATCCGGTTTCGGGGCTACCTAACTCCAACGTGGTAGATCTGCCTGCAGGTGATTATTATGCAGAAGTATCAGACAACAATTCCTGTTCAGGAGAAAGCGCAGATTTTTCTGTCCTCGATGACGAACCGTTATCGCTTACATCCACTTCACAGGATGTGTCTTGTCCGGGTGACATTGATGGTGCCATACAAATCCAGACAAAAAGTGGTGTTGGTCCGTTTACTTACGACTGGTCGACCGGTGAGCATGTTTCGGATATTTCAGGTCTCGCCCCCGGAGCATACACTGTAACCGTAACCGATGCCAATGGATGTATTGCAGAACTTACTGTAACTATTAATGAACCAACTCCTCTGAGTTTTACAGGACAGTATATTAATTGTCAGGCACTGCTTACCGGTGGCGGAGGAACTCCCGGCTATCAGTTTGAATGGTATCAGGTGGAAACTCCTGATGACCCACCGCAAACGGTTAATATACTTGAAGCTACCACATCGGTTAATTTCATGGCCGGGCTTATTGGCGGACAGTATATGGTAAGTGTTACCGATGCAAGCGGTTGTGTTTTCGAAACGGATCCCTTTACTGTAAATGCAAGACCTGAAGTACGCATCATTCCTATAGAATTCAGATATGTGGAACCGGTAATTTCCGATCCTCCACCATCAGAGGAAGTGATACCGGAAATTATTATGACAGCAGACGACGCACAGGATGCACTGAACGATGCCTACGATGCATGTATGGCTTCCTGCAATGACGATATTACCAGTGCATTGAACAAATCGTGTTTGAGCGATAAGGCTGTGAAAGATGTGTTCTCAATAAATTACGACCTCGATTATTATCACTATACTTTGTATTACTACGACAGGGCAGGCAACCTTGTAACCACTGTTCCTCCGGAGGGTGTGGATATCCTGGATGTCAATGATCCTGTGGAAGGAGAAGATATTCTAAACAGGCTTGTGCATCCAAACCATACCATGAAGACCACATGTGAATACAATTCTCTTAACCAGACCATAAAAACCACTACTCCGGATGGTGGTGCAACAGTCTTTCTGTATGATGAACTTGGGCGACGTAGGTTTTCACAGAATGCAGAGCAGGCATTGACCACCAACAATTCGTATTCATATATCAAATACGATGACTTGGGTAGAACAATTGAGGTTGGAGAATGTTCTCAAAATGAAAGTGACCTCTTCGATGGCAGTACGCCAGATTTATCAGAATATGCAGATAATTTCCCTCAAATTGGTTGCACTAATGTACATCGTACAATTTACAGTAAATTATCAGATATTGATTATTTTGGAGAACCCCAAGAGCATTTACTGAACAGGATAAGTTATGTGATTACCGATAGAGATGGTGATTTCTCAACCGATAATGACCAGGTGGTCACCTATTACAGCTACGATGTGCACGGAAATGTGAAATGGCTGGTACAGGATCTTCCAGGCTTTACCAAAAATTACATTGCCTATGAGTACGATCTGTACAGTGGAAATGTGTTGTTAGTAAAATACAACGAGATGCGGCCTGACAGGTTCTTCCATAAATATAAATACAACGCAGATAATAACATAACAGATGTTTACACTTCGCGTGACGGATATCTTTGGTACAGGGATGCAAATTATGAGTATACTGAATTTGGAGAAGTTGACAGAATACATATTGGAGATGACAACATCCAGGGACTTGATTATACATATAATAGAAACGGTTGGCTGAAGGCCATCAATCAGCCCGATCTGGAAGCCTCATGGGATCCAAGTACAGGGGCAGAACCGGTAGACCCTGGAGCTGATGGTTTTGCTGGAAGTGATATGCCCTATGACGTTTTCGGTATGACACTAGGATATTACGAATGAGACTTCAATCGTTCAGATTCTCCGTTCAAGGATGCAAACTATTTCTCTGAAACTTCAAACAAAAACCTTTACAACGGAAACATTACAAGCTGGACCAGTAAATGGGCCCAGCCGGCTGCGTACTCTGTCAATCCTTTCGATAACCAGCTAACAGCAAGAATTTTCGAATACGATAAATTGAACCGGATTAAAACCAGCAATTTTGAATATCTCGATGATGCAGGTGTAAACGACTGGGTATCAACATCTGATTATTACAGTGAATATGATTACGATGGTAACGGAAATATAGATGTGCTTGTCAGAAATTCACATACAATCAGTGGCGACAACCAGATGGATGACCTTAGTTATACCTATGTAGCCGGGACCAACAAACTGGCATCGGTAAGTGAGAACCTGACAGCCAGTAATGCAAACGGACAATTAAACGATTTCTACGATCAGCACGATTACTACTACGATGCAATCGGCAATCTCGATTATGAAGTTAGCCCGGAAGAGGGGACTGCTTATAATATCATTACCGATTTTGATTGGAATTTCAACGGTAAAATTGACAAAGTAAATATTTCACGCGAGCTGACTCCCAACGACCTGGAATTGATCAGAACTATTAATTTTACCTACGATGCTGGTGGTAACAGAATAATTAAGGATGTTGTAAATGATGAGGGTGATCCGCTGCAAAACAATCGTGAGTATTATTTGCGCGATGCAACGGGTAATCCTTTGGCTGTATACTACAGAATTATTGAAAACAGTACAACCACAGGGTATGATTATGATGTGGTTTTCAGATTAAAGGAAATACCTTTACACGGTACAGATCGTCTTGGAATGATCAAGCCCAGTCTTAGCAATATGGAGGAAATATACAGGGTTCCTGTTATGGCCGATCAGATTGAAAATGTGGATTTCGATATCAATGGAATCCTTGTCAACAGCGAGCTGTATCATTGGATAGCCCCAAGAAATGCCAATGTTATCCTGAGTGCAGGAGAGGATCCAACCTGCGATTGTCAGGTGGAGAAGATGACCTTTACTTATGATGATGGAAGTGAATCCTACACGGTTACCAATCAGGGACATTTGAAGTTCTTTGGTAAGGCCGGCAACAATGTATGTGTAACCGAGAATGAGGACGGCGATGTATTGTTCTATACTGTAACGGCCTCCAATTATCTTGGAAATGAAAATGTAACCCTGGTACTCGATCGCGACGGTAACCTGATGAAAGATTGCCAGGGAATCATTTCATCGCCCGAATCAAAGTCAATGGCCATGAAAAGGCCAGGCAACAATTCAGATTATTATCTGGTTACCATTGGTGATGATCAGCAGGCCTATTACCATACCATTTCCATGAGTGACCCGGGGTTCGGGACTTCTGCCGATCCGCTGGGAAGGGTTACGGACCAAAACCAGTTGATGCCCAATGGTGATGGTGTGGGCAGACATATGGCCCTGGTTGAGGATCAGCTGAAAAATAAAAACTATCTTTACGTGTCGAAGCACGTTTCATTATCTGCAAATTCGAAAACCAACCTTATGGTATACGAAGTTACAAAAGATGGGCCTGGTGTATCTTCACCCCATTTGATGGGATGGATATCAGGAACCGATGAATATGGAGATGGCGAACTACAGCTGTCGTCCGATGGTAAAAAGTTGCTATATTACAACCGGACCGATCAAATTGGAAATTTCTCGTTCAACAATGTAGACCTGGTGGTTATGGGCCTGATGGCCGACCGGGTGACGATCAACCAGGATAACATTGAACACATTACTTCCTACGGTGGTACCAGGGGCAAGGCAAGCGCCGATTTTACCAACAAAGGCAAAAATGTGCTGTTCAATCAGCAATCGCTAATGCAAAATCAAGTGTGGAACCTGAATTTGACCGGTTTAACAGCAACACTTTCTTCTGTAAATGAAAAAGGAGATGTAAGAAGAGGAAAGGATATGCAGTTGTATGTTCCGGGTGAGGAAAACGGACAGTTTGTTAATGTTCTTAATCTTGACGGTGATAACATTACTTATCCCGCGACTCAGCCACTTACAGGCAGTAGTTCGTATCTGCTGTCGGGAGCATTACCCGGACAGGCTCTTAGGTTTAAATCCAAATTACAGGGCGAAGACCTCTTTGAGCGTTATGTAGGTGATAAACTATACGAAATTAAGGACCATCTCGGTAATGTAAGAGTGGTGGTTACTGATGTGCGTGATGCAATCATTAGCAGTGGTGACGGAAACGCAAGTGATATTGCTGCGCATATCCGCGATGTAGCTGATTATTACCCTTTTGGCAGTATCATGCCTGTAAGATATTACCCTGCGAACACGGTGCCAAATGGCGGTTACCGCTTCGGCTTCAATGGGAAAGAAAAGGATGACGAGGTCACAGGCGTAACAGGGGCAACTTATGATTACGGGTTTCGTATCTATGATAGCAGAATTGCGAGATTTTTGAGTGTAGACCCACTCACGAAATCTTATCCATGGTATACACCTTACCAGTTCGCAGGTAATATGCCAATTGTTGCTGTTGATTTGGATGGACTTGAGCCTTTAGTTACAAATGGAGAATTGATTTCTTATGAAGCTAAATCTAATCAAAATTATTCTGATATTGCTGATGATATTAATAATCAGTATATA
>PKSZ01000272.1 GCA_002869425.1 Marinilabiliales bacterium | reverse complement strand
AGAACTTGCCTTAAAATATCAACCAGGAAAGAATGTGGAAGTAATAAAAGAAGCATACAAAACAACTACCAGAGTAATAATCAGTACAGGCACTGATGCAATTCTTTACAGAAAAGTTGAACATAGCTGGGGCGGCATATACTATTTTAAAGGAACAAACAGTATAAGCCACACTTTTTACTTCTTAAACACCGGGGAACTATAAAAAAACCCACTCAAAATATGAATGGGCTCAATATTAATTTCAATCGAGTAATATTATTACATTAAGAAACTCATCAGGATACCAGCTGCAACCGCACTTCCAATAACTCCTGCTACATTAGGAGCCATAGCATGCATCAACAAGTGATTAGTAGGATCTGATTTTAATCCTTCATGCTGTACAACCCTTGCACTATCTGGTACTGCTGATACACCAGCAGCTCCAACCAAAGGATTTATTTTATTATCTTTTGCAGAAAATATATTCATAACCTTAGCGAAAATGATTCCCCCGGCAGTTGCTACCATAAAGCTTAATGCACCCAACATGAAAATCAACAATGAATCATTGGTTAAAAATACATCTGCCTGCGTACTTGCTCCAACTGTCAATCCCAACAATATTGTCACTATGTCAATCAAGGCGTTTCTTGCCGTATTAGCCAAACGATTGGTTACCATAGATTCTTTCAGTAGATTTCCAAAAAACAACATTCCAAGCAATGGTAATGAACCCGGTGCTATAAATGCTGTTAAAAGAATACCAACGATTGGGAAAATTATTTTCTCTAGTTTGGATACAGACCTTGGAGGTTTCATTCTAATTAAACGCTCTTTTTTCGTTACCAGAATCTTCATTATTGGTGGCTGAATAATCGGTACCAAAGCCATATAAGAATATGCAGCAATAGCAATTGGGCCTATAAGCTCAGGAGCAAGCCGTGATGAAAGAAATATCGCTGTTGGACCGTCTGCACCTCCAATAATACCAATTGCTCCGGCCTCCATTGGAGAAAAGCCCAAATAAATGGCTCCCAAAAAAGTTAAGAAAATCCCTACTTGAGCAGCAGCCCCCAGTAGCATTAGCCTTGGACTGGAAATCAAGGTAGAAAAATCTGTCATTGCACCAATCCCAAGGAAAATTAAAGGAGGATAAACCCCTTTTACCACTCCCATATACAAATAATTCAAAACACTTCCATCCTCATAAATCCCCAACTGTAAACCTGCATCCTGCATAAAGGGTATATTTCCAATAACAATTCCAAAGCCAATTGGGATTAACAAAAGTGGCTCATACTCGAAACGTATTGCAAGAAAAATAAACAACAACCCCACAAGAATCATAACACCATGCAATGGAGTAAAATTTGCAAAACCCGAGTACTCAATAAATCTATATAAACCGTCCATTCTCAATAATTAATATCTGTTCTACTGTATTTCAATTAAAACATCACCCTGAAGAACATTATCTCCAATCTTAGTTTTGATGGCTGTAACATTTCCTGCTTTGTCTGCCATCACATTGTTTTCCATTTTCATTGCTTCCATTATCAACAATGTTTCGCCCTTATCTACAGTATCACCTACTGCGACTTTCAATTCCAGTATTATACCTGGCAAAGGAGCTTTTATCTGTGATAAACTTGCATTGGCTGTTAATTGTTGCTCTTTTGGCTTAGCTGAAGGCACTTTTGGTCTAACCAGAGTAGGTGTTTTTGAGGTNGGCGTTCCATTCACCTCTATTTTGGCCATGTTCTTTTCTACCTTCTGAATATAAACATTATATTCGTTACCGCTGATTTTAAATTTATATTTTTTCATTACCTATTTGTTTTCAACTGGTTACTCATTACACTATAAATTTTTGAACTCCAGGGAGAATATCGCCTGGAAACGGTTTTCATTGTGAGAACTCTTGTTTCCTCATCATGGAGCTCATTAAGATACTTGTATAGTGCCATGCTGATTGCAGCACTAACCTCTCCAGTTAAATCCAGATCTCCTTCCTCTACTTTTTTACCTTGATCTTCTAGTTTTCTTCTT
>PKSZ01000447.1 GCA_002869425.1 Marinilabiliales bacterium | reverse complement strand
TTGATTTTATTGAATTATAGATAAATATGGTACAGTTTTCAAAATCACTTTCTTGCATCACATGTCCACACAAATCCCATTTCTTCATGAAAATGAGCAATGAAGAATTTGAAATGATTGACAAAAACAGAATTGAAGTAAAATTCAAAAAGGGTGATGTTATTTCAAAACAGGGAACTCCCCCTTCACACCTAATCTATCTTATTGATGGCCTTGCAAAATTGTACATTGAAGGAAATTCGAACAACAATGTAACGCTTCAGATTTTAACATCGCAGACATATATTGGGCTTGATTCTGTTTTCAATGATGATCTGTTTAATGAAAACCTACTTAAATATTCTGTTACAGCAATCGAAGATTCAACCGCATGCTTTCTTGATATAAGTTCATTTAAAACAATTGTTAGGTCCAATGCTGCCTTTGCATACGAAATATTAAGCTATGTTAGTAAGAGAAAGAGTCTGATTTATAGCAAGATTAAGAATCTTACACAAAAAAATTCAAGAGGAAGACTGGCAGATTCAATACTCTACCTTGCTGAAATCTACGGCAGTAATAAACTTCATCTATCACTCACTAGAAAAGACTTATCTGAATTGGCAGGTACTTCACTTGAAAATTCTATCAGAATCCTATCTGAGCTTAGAAAAGAAAAGATCATCAGCGTGGAGGGCAGAACCATTGAAATTCTAAATGAAGATTTATTAAAAAAAATCCAGGAATTAGGCTAAATGGCATACAAAGAGCAGCAAAAACCTATAACTTCTGCTATAAATTATTTTTTAACAGAAAAATACACGGGGACTCCTGTCCTTCTTTGTAACTTTAATCACATAATAATTTCTTCTAACAAAGCATTTGAGCAGCTCTTTGGTAACACACAGCACATTATAAACAACCAAACAAATTGGTTTAGTCTTTTTGTAAAAGATGATATTTCTGAAATCAGAGAAAATCCTTCGAAACTCTACTTCCCGATTAAACTTAAACTTATTACTACAGAAGGAAATTATGTGGCATCAAAAATAGACAAGGAGGTTATTGTACGTGATGAATCTTATCTTCTCATCTTCAATATTTCAGAATCCAAGGCCTACAATATTATAGAAGCGCCAAAAGAGACACAAAAGGAACAAAGTTTAGCAGAGTCAAACAAGTTTAATAAATACAGGCTGTTATTCGACAATATAATCAATGGTGTTGTTTTCTTTTTCATACAATTTGACGAAAACAAGGAGCCTTATGATTTTGTAGTTACTGATACAAACCAAGCGATTGTTAATCTTATTAAGCTTCCCAAAGAAGCAATTATCGGAAAATCCCTTCGACAAATTTTTCCAGAGGCCAATTCAAAAAAAATAGCCTCATTCGCACAAAAACTTTTACCGGGAAAACCCATTGAAACTGAATTGTTTTTCACTCCGTTGGGTAAACATTTCCAGATTATTTCTTATTCTCCAAGAGAAGGACACTATGCAGTTATTTTCAGAGATATAAGTAATGAAAAAAGAGCTCTTGAAGAATTAAAAGAGAGCAAACAGTTATATAAACTAATTGCAGAAAATACATCTGATGTTATCTGGATGATGGATCTGAATATGAACAACACATATATTAGTCCTTCTACCCTTAAATTCAGAGGATATACGGTTGAAGAGCATTTAAATCAAAGTCATGAAGAGATTCTTTCAAAAGCATCTCTTCAAAAAGTANAAAACTACAATACATTTGGGACTACAGAATCTCTCGTATTACAGGTTGAATATTTACATAAAAACGGTAATACACTTTGGGCTGAAACCAATATTAGTTTAATATTTGGGCCGTCTGGAAACTTATTTGGTTTTCATGGGGTATCCAGAAATATTACGGATAGAAAAAAGGTTGAAACAAAACTCCAAAATAGTGAGAATCGATTTAAATCGGTTCTAAGAGCACTGCCTGATGTAATTCTAATTATTGATAAAAACGGAAAATATCTGGATGCTTATACCTCCAAACCAGAATTATTGAGCCTACCAACCCAAGAATTACT
>PKSZ01000588.1 GCA_002869425.1 Marinilabiliales bacterium | reverse complement strand
TGCCTGGCACAATGAAAGCTTATTGATTTTTTTATTCCTACAGCTGTCATAATGTCCTTTATGTACCTGTTTGTAGGTTGATTGCTCAGGACTTTAAATACTTTCATTTCCGGGATCTTGTCATCCTGATCCGGGAGAAGCTCCATTGCTTTATTTACAATCGGAATTTCAACAAGCTTGCCCGTCTTGTGCATATCAATTCTAATATAATTGTGATCAATATGTTTATATTTCAAATCGTAAACATCATGATATCGCAGACCCGTATAGCAGGAAAACAGAAAATATCTAAGTACATTTTTTTGTCCCGTCTTTATAGATCCGGACCGGTAAAGCTTCATTAATGTATCAAGCTCCTGCATGGATAAATATTGCCTGTTTCCCTCAATTTTACCAATATGATAATTTTTAAAAGGATTCTCTTTTACTAGGTTTGCTGTTATGGCTTTGTTAATTACCTGTTTTATGAATGATAACGACTTCTTAATGGTATTGCTGTTGTTTTTCAATTTAGCAATCATATAGTGTTCATATGCCTTTATGAAGTTGATATCGATATCATCAAATGACAAGCGAGGACGAAACTTTTTAAGCTTTGAAATTTGTGTATTATATGTCCTGATAGTACCATCTGAAAATTTAGCTTGCAGCTGAGGTATTTCAGATTCGATAAATTCATAAAAAGAATTGTACAGGCTATAGCTGGTTTTAAACCTCCTTAAAAATTCCTCGAAAGAAATACTTTTACCCTCTACGGTCATTTTAAACAGAATATCGTTTGCTTTCGTTTCAAACAGGTCTATCATTCTGTTTTTGTGTAAATATTGCGGATCTGTTCTTCTGATTCTGCAATTTGTAGGATTCCAACAGTTTAGCTTCGTACTTATATTCAAACTGATGTCCTTTTTTCTCCGGTTTATTATTATTCTGATATATATCGGATGTGTATTATCCGATTTTTTATAATCTTGCCTAAGAAATACTATAACTGTAGGTGTCATTCGTTCAATTTCTCTGTGAAGCCATTGTGAAACATTTTGGTAAAAATAATGAAATTTTACGTTAAACGAAATTAAACGCAATCTTTTGAAATACCTAAAAACAAAAAGGATTGAAACAAATTATTTCAATCCTTCAACATTCTTGGAGGTCAGTGGCGGATTCGAACCGCCGTAGCTGGTTTTGCAGACCAGAGCCTAGCCACTCGGCCAACTGACCATTTTTACAGAATGGAAGGCAAAGATAATCGTATATTTTTTTTCTACAAAATACTTGAGCAATTTGTTAACGGAATGTTCGGCTGTCTGTTATACTAAAGGCTTTGGCTTTGCCTCCAATGGGCGGTGCACATTTCGAAATTTTTATTTCAATCATCTGCATATTTTCAAACTCAACCGATAGCCTGTTAATGATTCTTCTTGCCAGATGTTCAAGTAGTTGTGCCCGTATTTGCATTTCTCTTTTAATAATTTCGTATGCTTTTGAGTAGTCCAGGGCATCTTCCAACTGGTCCGATTTTGCAGCCTTTTCTATGTCGAGCTCAATTGTTAAGTCAACCAGAAATTTATTCCCGGAAAGCTGTTCTTCTTCGTAAATGCCATGGAAGGCATGAAATTCCATTTCTTCAATCTGGAGTGTTGCCATAGTTGATAAATTTTATCTAAAATACGTTTTTCCTTTGAATAGGGAATTTTTAATTCTTTATAAGTGATTATTTAAGTTATTTTTGCAGGGTAAAACTAATTCTTATGGAAGAAAAGGCCACAAAATCGTTGAATTTTATCGAAGAAATTGTAGAAAAGGATTTGGAATCCGGGAAAGTAAAATCTGTTGTTACGCGTTTCCCGCCTGAACCCAATGGTTACTTGCATATTGGACATGCAAAGGCCATATGCCTTGATTTTGGACTTGCAGAAAAGTACAAGGGAAAATGCAACCTTCGCTTCGATGATACCAATCCGGTAAAAGAGGATGTTGAATATATCGATTCTATCAAAGAAGATATTCAGTGGTTGGGTTTTTCATGGGGTGACAGGGAGTATTATGCATCCGATTATTTTGGAAAGCTGATGGATTTTGCCATTGAGCTGATCAGGAGAGGATTGGCCTATGTTGATGACCAGACATCCGAAGAAATTGCGCAGCAAAAAGGAACGCCAACTGAAGCTGGTAAGGAGAGCCCTTTCAGAAACAGATCTGTGGAAGAAAACCTTGATTTGTTTCAAAGAATGAATGCAGGAGAATTTGACGAAGGTTGCCGTGTGTTGCGTGCAAAAATAGATATGACCTCTTCTAATATGCATTTGCGCGATCCGATTATTTATAGAATTATCAAAAGATCACATCACAGAACCGGTGATAAGTGGAACGTATATCCCATGTATGATTTTGCACATGGTCAGAGCGATTATTTTGAGGGAGTTACGCATTCCTGTTGTACGCTTGAATTTATTCCGCACCGTCCTTTATACAATTGGTTGGTGGATCAGCTTAAAGAAGGAGAATATCGACCCAATCAATATGAATTTAATCGCCTGAACCTTACTTATACAGTTATGAGTAAGCGAAAGCTTTTGCAACTGGTTGAAGAGAAATATGTGGATGGTTGGGACGATCCAAGGATGCCTACCATTTCCGGTTTGAGAAGAAGAGGTTATACCTCGGATTCGATTCGTAATTTTGTGGATACCATTGGTTATACGAAATATCTTGCTCTGAACGACTTTGGTTTGCTTGAAAATGCTGTGCGCGAAGATCTCAATAAAACAGCCACAAGGGTAATGGGGGTGCTGGATCCTGTAAAACTAATCATCACAAATTATCCTGAAGGTCAGGTTGAAGAACTGGAGACAGTAAACAACCCGGAAAAGCCTGAGGAAGGATCAAGAAACATTCCATTTTCACGGGAGTTGTACATAGAGCGTAATGATTTTATGGAAGATCCACCAAAGAAATTTTTCCGATTGGGACCGGGTAGAGAAGTACGTCTTAAGTCTGCATATATTATCAAATGTGAAGACTTTAAAAAGAATGAAGAAACAGGTGAAATTGAAGAAATATACTGTACTTACGATCCGGAAACAAAAAGTGGATCAGGTATAAGCAGAAAAGTAAAAGGAACACTCCATTGGGTATCTTCTGAGCATGCCTTTGATGCAGAAGTTAAGCTGTACGATCGCTTGTTTACAGATGAAAATCCGGATGGGCACAAAGACAAAAGCTTTTTGGATTTCCTGAATACGGATTCTTTAAAGATATTGAAAGGATGCAAGCTTGAACCCGGTTTAAAGGATGCAAAACCTGGTGATCGATTCCAATTTACCCGCTTGGGTTATTTTACAGTAGACAAAAAAGATTTTATACAAGGCAAGCCGGTTTTTGTAAGAACGGTAACCCTGAAAGATTCCTGGGCTAAGTTATCAAAGAAGCAGTAAAAGATTGAAGATTGTATTATGGAATATACTTATCTTTACAACAGAAATTGAAAAAGGAATGAACGAAAATGCCAATCAGGACATAAGGTGGATTCAAAGATTTGTTAGTTTTAAAAAGGCTTTTGATCAACTACAACGTTTCTTGGAATACAAGGAGTTAAACGAAATGGAGGCGCAGGGACTAATTAAAGCTTTTGAATATACATATGAGTTAAGCTGGAAGACTTTGCAGGATCTTTTAAAAGAAAAGGGGTATCATGAAATTATTGGTCCAAAACCAGTAATTGAACAATGTTTTGCAGATGGTTTGATAAAAAATGGTAAAGCCTGGCTTATTATGCATCAAAGCAGAAATCTTACAAGTCATACATACGATAAAGAAACTGTTCAGGATATCAATCATGAAATCAGAAACACATTTTTTAACCTTTTTAAAGAACTGCGTGATAAATTAGAAGAGGAAAGGCAGAAATAATTCTATAATTAATTCAGATGAGTGATAAAAGTGAATACGGTCTACTGGTTGAAGATTTAGAGTTAATAATTTCAATTCTTGAAAAAAATGACCGTATAAAGGAAATAGTTTTATTTGGATCAAGAGCAAAAGGTAATTATTCTGATGGTTCTGATATTGATCTTGCGCTCAAGGGTGATAATTTAGAACTGCGCGATCTTACAAATGTTAAAATCGATCTTGATGGTCTTCTGATTCCAAATAAAATCGATTTAGTTATTTTCAACAGAATAACAGAAAAAGCTTTAATCGAACATATACAAAGGGTGGGAATAGTCCTTTATAAAAGAGTCTAAGGGCTTCATATTAACTAGCAAGGGTTGACCTTGACTCTTAGGGAGTATGATCATAAAGCATAAAAAGAACTGAATAATTAATTTGATCAATTAACTCTGTTCAGTATTGCACTTATTCTTTTCAGACTTTCTTCTTTCCCGATAATGCTTAAAATGTCAAACATATCCGGACCCATGGGCTTGCCAACAATGGCAACTCTTAGATGGGGCATTACCTGACCAAATCCAAGTTCTTGTTTTTCAAGATGATCTTTGATTTGCTTTTCAATTTCTTCTTTCTGAAATGATTCAATTCCATTGAGAACATCTGCAACATTTTTGATAATTTCAGAAGTATTGTCTTTCCACTTTTTCTTTAGGAATTTCTCATCGTATTCCTCAGGAGCTTCAAAGAAGAAGAAAGATTGATCCCATAGTTCAGGAATTAATTCAGCCCTTTCTTTTACCATTGAACAAATCTTTTCAAGATCAAGTTGATTGTTTTTTACAGCTTTTTGCTCAAGTATTGTTTCCAGTTCTTTAGCCAGGAAAGAATTTTCTTTTTTCTGCATGTAAGCATGATTGAACCAGCGAGCTTTTTGGGGATCAAATCTTGCACCCGATTTGCTTACTTTTTCAATGGAAAACTCATCCATCAATTCATCCATTGAGAACAATTCCTGTTCTGTACCCGGATTCCATCCCAATAATGCCAACATGTTAATAAAGGCTTCGGGAAAATACCCATCTTCCTTATAACCGGCAGATATATCTCCGGATTTAGGGTCTGTCCATTGCATAGGAAATACAGGAAAACCAAGCTTGTCGCCATCGCGCTTGCTTAATTTGCCATTCCCGCTTGGTTTCAATAATAGTGGGAGGTGAGCAAACTCAGGCATTTCGTTTTTCCATCCCAATGCATCATAAAGCTGAACATGTAAAGGTAGGGATGGTAACCATTCTTCACCCCTGATAACATGTGATATTTTCATCAGGTAATCATCCACCACATTGGCAAGGTGATAGGTTGGCATTCCATCTGACTTGTACAAAACTTTGTCGTCAAGGGTAGAGGAATGAAATTTTACATTTCCACGCACAAGGTCATTCATTTCAATGGTCTCATTTTCTGGAGTTTTGAAACGGATAACATAAGGAGTGCCATTTTCAATAAGCTGAACAACTTCTTGCTTGCTCATGCTTAGTGAGTTTCGCATTTGCAGTCTGATGGATGGATTGTATGAAGTATTGGCAGCCTTTTCTTCTTCCAGCTTTTTTCTCATCTGATCAAGTTCCTCGGGGCTGTCAAATGCATAATATGCTTTGCCTGCTTCTATTAGCTGCATTGCGTATTCCTTGTATATCTCTTTTCTTTCCGACTGACGATATGGACCAAAATCACCACCTTGTTCGATTCCTTCGTCTATCTGGATGCCACTCCACTTAAGAGAGTCCATAATATAACGTTCGGCGCCTTCAACATATCGCGTTTGGTCTGTATCTTCAATTCTAAGGATGAAAGTTCCCTTGTTCTTCTTTGCAAACAGATAATTATATAAGGCTGTTCTGACTCCACCAATATGCAGAGGTCCTGTTGGACTGGGTGCAAATCTTACTCTTATTTGTGTATGTGACATATTATTGTTTTTTGCAAAAATAAAATTTTTAGGCAGGAATAAGAACAAAATATTTTACATCCTGAAACCAATTACCAGTATATCGTCGATTTGTTCTTCGTTTTGTTTCCAGTTTTGGAAATAATCATCCAGTTTTTTGTGTTGTTCCTCATGTGTTTTGTCTGCTACTTCCAGCAGTACTTTTTTAAATCGCTTGATCATCATTTTTTTACCAAATTCACCACCCATTTGATCCTGGTACCCATCACTAAAAATGTATATCATATCACCTTCCTTATAAGGAATTTCATTGTCTACATATACCTTTTCAAAGCGTTGTGCTCCTCCAATAGATACTTTGGTTCCCTTGTAAACAGTTAGTTCTTGGTTGCTAATTTTATACAATGGGCGCATTGCACCTGCGAATGTAAGTATGTTATTATGATCAATAGAACACAAAGCCATATCCATACCATCTGATGAGTCTCCATCTCCTTTCTGGTGGAGAAATCTTATGATTTCCTGGTCGAGGCTGGTAAGGATTTCAGAGGGTGTAATATTGTCTTTACTTTCTGTGATCTGTGAAAGGAGATTGCTTCCGACCATGGATAGAAAACCGGCAGGCACACCATGTCCGGTACAGTCAACAGCAGCTAAGTATTGTGTTTTATTGTGTTTGAAATACCAGTAAAAATCACCCGAAACAATATCTTTAGGTTTGTATAATATGAATAAGTCACTGAAGTATTTACTGATTTTTTCAACCGGAGGCAGCATTGCTTCTTGTATTCTTCGTGCATATCGCAAGCTGTCAGTAATATCTTTATAGGCTTCCTCAAGACGAATATTTTTTTGCTCTATTTCATCTTTTTGTTTCAATACTTCAAATGTTCGCTCTTTGACCATGAGGGCAAGCGTATCTTTGGCTTTTTTGAGCTTTCGTGTTCTAAAGCGTATGTAGAAAAAGATGCCGGTAATAACGGCCAGAGCTATAAGAGTGTAGAACCATATGGTTTTCCAGAATGGAGCATTGATTACAAATAGAAATCCTGTTGGTTTCTTGTTCCAGATGCCATAATGATTAGATGCAATAACCTGAAATTCATAATCACCCGGTGGGATATTTGTGTATCTTACATAATTGCTGCTGGTTGGCGGTGACCATTCTTCTTCAATTCCTTTTAGGCGGTATTTGTATTGAACATTTTCCGGGATGATATAGTCAATACCAATAAACTCAAAAGTCAGATTATTTTGGTTGAACTGTAATTCAAGCTCATGAGGTAGTTTTATCCATGGAATAACCGAGTCCGTATATTGTTTCCAGTTTACTTCGTTATAATAGAGTTTGATTTTTGTTATATAGCTTTTGGGAGGGTTGATGCAGGTATTTTCTTCTTTGGGGTCGAAAATGGTAACACCTTCCACGGTTCCAATCCATATTTTTCCGTTTTCATCAATGTCAACAGCGTTAGAATTGCATTCAATTCCAAAGAATCCTTCTTTTTTACCATAATATTTTACCTGAGTAAAGTTGCCCGATTCGTCATATTGTATCCTGTTTATTCCTTTTTCGGTGCCCACAATTAGATTGTCATCTTTGTCAATTGTTAATAGGTAAATGATATTTGAACACAAACCATCCTTCATTTGGTAGTTTCTGTATTTTTTGCCATCAAATCGGCTTATTCCGTTATCTGTCCCTACCCATAAAACGCCTTTGCTATCTTCAACTATAGACCCTACACCATTGTCAATAAGGCCATTATCTGTTGTGTGGCGCTTTGTTTTTGTCCCATGCTTTACATATCCATCACCTGTTGTAAAGTATATTGAACCTCTTCTGTCTTCATAAATATTCCAGATAATATCATCTTCGAGTTTAAGTTCTTCTGTTATGTCCTCAATTTTACCATTTTTATATTTTGCTGCACCTGACCCATAGGTTCCAATGTATAGAGTACTGTCTGAAGCAAGAAGAAGACTCATTGTATAATTTTCCGGCAGACCATCATGAATTGTGTAGGTTTTGAAATTTGCTCCGTCAAAGGAACACAAACCATAATTGGTTGCAATCCATAGTGTATCATCGAGTCCTTTGCATATTGCATTAATGGAGTTGCTTGCCAGACCATCTTCGGTGTTGAATATTTTTATTTTGCCGTTTTTGCGTCGCGCCAGTCCCATACCATCTGTGCCAAACCACTGCTCATCCTTTTCTGCAATTACTGCCATTACAAAGTTGTTTACACCTCCATTTGCAAAACTTATTTGCTGAAAAGTGAAACCACTGAATATAGAAACGCCTGCTCCATCAGTTCCAATCCATAGATTGTGGTTATTGTCCTCGTATAATTTATTTACTCTGTTAAATCCAATACCTTGTTGATCCCATATTGTCATAAAATTTTTTCCATCAAAAACATTTACGCCACCAATATCAGTTCCAATCCATAATCGCATATTGTTATCCTGTTCAATATCCAGGACATGATTATCGGAAAGGCCGTCTGCTTTAGTATAAAGTTTTTGATTATCAGAGTAGTTCATCAACCCCTGGTTTAATCCCAGCCAAATCTGATTTTTATGGTCTTCAAATACGGTATTAACTATAAGTGTTTCGTCAATAAGGTTTTTGTGGATATTTTTACCATCATACATTACCAACCTTTCATCACTGGTGAAAAGCCACATCCTGTCAGAAGAATCAATGAACAGATTGTATATTTGAGTGCTTTTCAAGCTGTCGTGTTTGAATAATTGCAGACTGTCATTTTTATAAAACCATAATCCATTGTTTCCCGCAAGCCAAATTACTCCATCGCTGCTTTGGTCTATTTCCCAGATGGGAACTCTTAAGCCATTTTTACCATCAAAACGAATGATAGAATCCCCATTATATGCTGCAAGCCCCATGTTTGTTCCAATCCACATTTTGCCCTTGCCATCATTATGTAAACTGAGAACGCTGTAGCCAGGAAGGTTTTCTTCTACCGAATAATACCAGGAGTGAATTCCATTATAAACTGTAATGCCTCCTCCATAGGTTGCGATCCACATATTTCCCATGTCATCAGGTTCAATGTCAAAAACCTGAGATTGAGACAGACCTTCTTCCAGTGAATATTGCCTGAAATTGTATTTTTGGGCATTGGAACTTTTCCCCAAAAGAAGAGAACAAACTACAACGAAAGAAATGACAAAGCGAAAGAAATACATTTTTTCAAAAATACATTAATCCGAGATAAAAAAAAACGACTCATAAATTCTTTGAAAAGATATTTTCGGCTCATAAATCAGTTTTCATATATTTTTCATAAACTTGCAGTAGGGAATGTTTAATTGTAATCTCTGACGAATTGAATATTTATCTTAGAAAACAACGCTGGAAATTTTTGTTATTTATTGCAGCCGTAATTATTGGTGTAACATCTTTGTGGTACACAAATAAGCTTGTTAATAAATTGGCTCAGGAGGAACGGAAAAAGGTGGAGCTGTGGGCTGAAGCAACCAAACAGCTTGCCAATATTAATGATCCGAATCTTAATTTTAGTTTTTTGCTGGAAGTAATTACAACCAATGAGACAGTCCCGGTTATTCTCACAAATGAAAACAATAAAGTTGAGTCGCACAGAAACCTTGACTCGGTTAAAGCATTGAATGAAGAATATCTGATGGCACAGCTCGAAATAATGAAGGAAGAGCATGAGCCAATTGAAATTACGCTGGTTAACGGGCATAAGAATTTTATTTATTATAAGGATTCCACATTGCTGGTCCAGTTAAGC
>PKSZ01000330.1 GCA_002869425.1 Marinilabiliales bacterium | reverse complement strand
AAAAGCTGGTATATATACTTGATTCGAACAGTTGAATTTTTAATTCGAAGAAACGGAGTCCAATAAATTTCTCAATTTTGCCAAGTGTACCTTTATGTAGATTCGAATAAGCAACTTTAATTACTTCTTCCTTTTTATTGTATAGAAAAGCATCAGCAAATTTCAGCTTGTGAATTTTTTTTAAACCATCACATACTGTTTTAAGAATATCTTTAAAATCTTTACCTTCTTCAAGTAAAATACTAATTTGATGAAAAAGCGAATTGTGACTATCTTCCAATAAAAGTGTCTTAAGCTTCTCTTGCTCTGTTAACTTTTCTATTTTTTGAATGATGACATTTTGAATGGTTTTCTCTTTATCTGATTCCAATAAAAATCCATCCAAGCTCGTTCTATCAAAATCGGCTATACTGTCTACATCTTTCAGTAAAGAAATGCAGACAAAATTTGAAATGATTTTATCTTTTATCTTGCTTAATTCATTGGCGTTAACGATGAAAATATATCCACTGTTTACATCCATATCAGTAGGTGAAGGCAAGTTACTTATCAGGCTAACATCCAATTTATTACAGGCCTTTGTTAAATTAGAGAGAAAGCTGCCGGTTTCTATTGAAGATGAGTATCTGATTTCTATTTTCATCTACTGCGTTTTTTTAAAGGTAATAAATCTTTAAGATTATTGTGTTAGATTTTTATAAACATGACACAGTGTGCGATTAACGTAGAATTCTTATGTATAAAAGATGCTGCCAGGCGTATTTTCCCGGCAGCATGCTACTGTTTATTTGCTTTTATCTGGAAAATCAGGAATATCAGGTATAGTTTTTTTATGAGTTTTTAGTTCTTCTAGGGCAACTTCGATTGCTTTATTTAATTGATCATCAATTCCTTTGTATTCTCTGGCCGGATCATTTTCTACAATAATATCCGGATCAACACCATAACCTTCAATAATCCATGAACTATTATCAGACGAATAGGAAGCAAATTCGGGTTTATTCAAATAACCACCATCTATAAAGGGTAATGAGCCTCTAATTCCAACAACGCCACCCCATGATCGAACGCCAATTACTTTTCCAATTTTATGTTTCTTAAATGAATAGGGGAATAGGTCTCCATCTGAAGCAGAATACTGATTGATTAGTAATACTTTAGGACCTGTTAACATTTGTCTTGGTGTTTGAGTTGGAATTTGCACATTTCGTGCCATATTGGCTCGGGTAATTTCTCTTCTTAATCTTTCAATAATCATAGGCGATACATTTCCTCCGCCATTTCCACGGTCGTCAATAATTAGTGCTTCTTTATTTAACTGTGGATAGAAATGCTTAACAAATTCATTGAGGCCATCACCAACCATATTGGGAATATGTATGTAGCCTACTCTGGAATCGGTAGCTTTTGCAACTTTCTCAATATTAGATTGCACCCAATTGTAATAATACAGACTGCTTTCATCAACTATGGGTACAACAAGCTTAGTTTGTGGCTTATCATCTTTGAGCGATTTTATGAATGTAACTTCAATGGTACTGTTTTTTCCAAGGAGCATTGAATATATATTGCTACATTCTTTAACAGAAATTCCATTGATCGCTGTGATATAATATCCCTTTTTAATATCAACACCATATTCTGTTAATGGTGAACGAAGTTTTGAAGACCAGTTTTCNGTCGACTCTAAAATACCCACTTGGATCCTTGCTAAACTGAGCACCCAGCAAACCTGTTTTAATTCTTTCAGGAGAAGGTTTTTCACCACCGCCAACATAGGCATGACCAACACTGAGTTCTCCAATTAATTCGCCAATAAGATAAGATAGATCGTTTCTGTGATTTACATAGGGCAGCAATTCTGCATATTTTTCTTTTTTATCATTCCAGTTATTTCCATGCATTCCCGGATCATAGAAAAAGTCCCTCATTTGCCTCCAGGCTTCAAAATAAATTTGTTTCCATTCATGAACCGGATTAATCCATATTTTCATATCCGAAAAAGCTACTTTTTTGTCTAATTTTATTTCAGCCTCAGGATACTTTATTACAAAGTAATCGCCACCTTTTATTACCATCATTTTATTTGCCTTTTCAGCCAATACATATTGGTGAATTTCTTTGGACAAAAGGATTTCCTTTTCTTTGTCTAGATCATATAAACAAAACTTTGTTTTGCTGTTGTATTTGCGCTCAAAATAGTAGATTTTATTATCTACCATGTTAACATTATAGTAATTTGCTGGTTTTACAGGCAATGCAATAAGCCTGTTTGTAATATTATCAAAATCAACTTTTACTTGTGGTGTTTCCTTTGTCTTGTTTTCTTCTTTATTCTTGTCTATATTTTGTTTCTCTGCATTAACTTCATCATTCTCAGGAGCGAAAGGAGAGGGAGTGTCTTTGGATAAAGGAAGCAAATATATATTCTCCATATTTTTATAGGCATAATTCCACTCCAGATCGTTATAAATAGGATTGAATTCCCGTAGAGATATTAAAAGTAGAAATTTACCATTTTTACTAAAAGCAGGACTATTGGAAGAATACCAATTGTCAGTAACAGGTGTACTTGTCTTATTTTCAAGACTGTATAGAAATATTTGGGTAAGCCGGTTGTCTCCTTGAGCCGCAAATGCAATCCATTTACTATCTGGTGACCAGTTGAATTGCTTGATTTCCCATATTTTAGACTGATATACCAATTGCTGTTCTTTGCTTTCTATATCAATGTATTTCAGTCTCATTTTTTTATCGCTCCACAAGATTTTTTTACTATCAGGAGACCAACGCAAAAAATATTTATATGTATCCGCATTTTTTGTCAGCTGAATTGCCGCTTTTTCTCCTTTCTGATCCTGTATGTAAATTTCGAATTCACCAGATTTATCAGAAATGTAGGCAATGTATTTACCATCAGGACTCCATACTCCATTTCTATCGTGTACACTATCTGATTGAGTTAAATTACGAGTGATACCTTCTTTTACGGGAACGGAAAAAATATCACCCCTGGCTGATACAACCATTCTTTCTGCATCTGAAGATATATCCGTATTTTGAATATTTTTCGATGCGTCTACCATCTGCGGCCGACTCCAGATTTTTTCATCTGGTATTGATATAGACAATTTTTCCAATTTGTCATTTTCGATATTGTAAACCCAAATCCATCCTTCGTTTTCAAATATAATTTTATCTGCACCGATTGAAGGAAACTTGATATCGTATTTATCGAATTGTGTAATTTTTTTAGTCTCTTTTGTTTCCAGGTCATATGAAAATAAGTTCATAATTCTGTCTCTGTCTGAGATGAAGAAAATGCGATTCTTATACCACATCGGGCAAATGTCTTGTGCATCATTATTCGTAATGTTTTCTACAGACTTGGTGTTGAAATCATAGATCC
>PKSZ01000485.1 GCA_002869425.1 Marinilabiliales bacterium | reverse complement strand
CCAATATTTTCAACACGCTGAGCTTCGTCAATAAATACGATTTCATTGTCACTAACCAATCTTTTCAAATTAGTAGTAGATTGGTTCTGCAGTATGGCCCTTGTTTGAGGATCATCACAATCGAGGTACAGTGTTTTTTTATCCACTTGCTTTTGGATAATACGCATCAATGTACTTTTCCCTGTCTGCCTTGCACCAAGTATTATTATAACCTTACCTGAAAACAGCTTGTCAGCAACCTTTTCAACCAGAATTCTGCTTATCATATAACATGAATTATTGTTATCGTACTGCAAATATATTATATTATATCTTCATTACAGTGAATATTGCAATATTTTTTTACATAGAACTTCTTGTAATATTCTTGCCAGTTTTATACATTTGCAATGTAGTGAATGTTAACGCATTCTGGTTCTTTCTTTCATTGCAAAAATACTGTGTAAGACTCGTTGCCTATCCGTTGGAAACGTTTTCTTACCCTGCACAATATATTGTAGGAGAGATGTTTGCAGAGTTGTAAAACACTCCCTAAACTCCAAAAACAAAAGTACTATGTCACTGATTATTTGATGCTTAAAAATTGAGCGCTAAAATAGTTCGGAAAACAGGATAGTGTGGCGCATCCAATGGTTTTTACAACTTTATAGCGACCTCTGATCTTTTGTATTAACTGTACTGAAACGCTTCCAGAGCTATTCGGCTTTTTTCGGATGAACATGACAAATTTTTTGGGACACCCAAATTTAAAAAACAATCGCTGAATATCAATATGTTATGGAGGTGTCCCGAAAAAGTGCAGAAAACAGGAGCAAATATTAATAGGACTACACAAAAGTCCTATGATTCCAGAAGAAGAAAAACATGTAATCCCTATTCCTAAAGATTAATTAATCAGTATTATTAGGTATCTTCTTTAACTTACAATACTTTTCAATTTCCGCATCATCATGAAAAATAGGATCACAATATTCGCTTAACTCCTTATCTGTTTGCCTGTAGTATTTATCTGTTGCTGTTAGTAGTTTTTCTATTAGCTCTGAATGATCAATAATAACCTTAGAAAATTTTTCAAAAGGAGCTACCATAATCATAAGATAAGTTGCTCCTTTTGATGCTTATTAACAGATATTTAAAACAAACACAATAATTGGGTTTGTGTTCCTGCTATTTTCACTCTACACAGATAGTACCAGAATTTACCTAACAATCCTTATCTTTTTTGATATCAAAACATCGCTAGTTCTAAAATGTAAATAATACAGACCACTGGCATAATCATTTACATTTAGTACGGTTTTCCTTTCTGAAAATTGAAGTGTTTCTACTATCTGTCCCATACTGTTATAAATAGAAACCTGATAAGCTTTATCTTTGCTTGTTTCTACATATAATTGATCTTTTGCAGGATTTGGAAAAACATTAATCGCGTCATAAATATCTCTTCCGTCAATTCCTGTATTTCCTATACCAATAGATAGCTTAGCTGTATCGCTTATGCACCCGTATTGATTCAACGCATACACTTCTATGATGCCTGTTCCCGGATATTCCCACTGAATATAAGCAGAATCATTGCTTATCATATAGATCACATAACCATTTTCTACAGACCAAAAATAATTCACATCTTCATTATGGGGAACAACATATGTTTCCGTTTGATACATTGCAACAGAATCATGGGGTATTTCTGGTTGAATAGTAAATGTATCCAATTCAGGAACCATAAACAGATCGAGTTCAAAAATGCTATCACAACCGTTGATCGTAGTGTAATTATTAAAATAATTTCCTGTAACAGAGAAAAACTCTCTCTGCCAATATATACTGTCATAGCTGCACAAAGTATCCACTTCCAAATAATAATATGCAGGATGAACCGTCAAATTTAAGTTGTAAATACTATCGCATCCTTCTGTTGTACTAAATTGTTCACTATATTATCCTGTTTCAGAATAATAATTTCCCTGCCAATAAATACTGTCTCCCTGACATATTTCTTCTTCAGCAAGAAATGAATAATACGGTAATACCTGCAATGAAAGCTGAAAAATGCTGTCACAGTCAGCGGAAGTTATTAAACTATCATAATATACTCCTGAATAGTTGTAGTACTGCCCGTGCCACAATAAACTATCACTGCCACAAATTGTATCTGATTCAGAATAAAAATAAGATGGGTTGACAATTAAATTGAGTGTGAAAATACTATCGCATCCATTATCTGTCAGATAATTAGCTACATACGTACCTGTTTCATTATAATAGTCATTTTGCCATAACAAACTATCTGTATCACAAATTTCATAATCTTCTATAATATTATATGACTGGAAAACAACCAGCTGAAGCTCAAATACACTATCACAAGAAGTTGAAGTAATCAGACTATCATAGTATGTTCCCGTTTCTGAAAGAAGCATTCCATGCCATAATACTGAATCATTACTGCAAATACTATCATACTCCACATAGTGATAAGACTGCTTTACTGTTAGATGCATTGTGTAAGTGCTATCACAACCTTGCTCAGTCACATAATTCTGCTGGTAGCTTCCTTCCTGATTATAGTAACTACCTTGCCAGAAGATACTGTCAATACTACAAATCGTAAAATCCTCATTGTAATAATAGGCCGAATTTATTACCAGATCAAGCATATAAATACTATCACAAGAACAATCTGTTACGAGACTATCGTAGTAGACACCCTGTGTATTGTAATATATCCCTCTCCACAAAACACTATCTCCTTCACATATCGCGCTATCAGTTAATATAAGATAGATTGGATGCACAATAAGATTCATTTCAAATATACTATCACATCCTTTTGTTGTTTGCAAACTATCATAATAGACTCCTGATTCCTGTAATGTCTGGTCATGCCATACAATGCTATCGCCAGAACATAATGTATCATAATCCACTGAATAGAAAACATCATTTACAATCAGATCCAATTCATAAATACTATCACATCCTTGTGCTGTCAAATAATTTTCCAAATAGTTTCCTTGTACAAAATAGTAGTTTCCCTGCCATAATAGGCTGTCAGTAGAACATATTTCAAAAGATTCATAAAAACTATATGTTGGGTTAACTACTATTTCAATTGTATCAGTACTAGTAATCCCTTCTGGTGAAACCACTTCCACATAATATGTGCCTGTTTCAAAAACATTATAATATCTTTCTGTTGACAATGTATCTGTGTTTCCATCTACAAACCAATAATAGGCATATCCTGTTCCTTCTCCTGCGTCTAAAGTAACTGTATCGCCCTGACAAAATACTGTATCAGCTCCGAGATCAACAATCGGCGCATCACCAATCCTTATATTATCCAGAAATATTTCCTCACGAGCAACTGCCTGCAAACTCAATTTAATCGTACTTCCTATATAATCTGACAAGCTATAAGTCTTTCTTTCAAATGATGTTGGATACTGAGAATGGCAACTATGTACTCCTTCAATATCAGTTAGTTGAATAGCATCGTCCAGTAAAACTCTGAACCATGACTGATTTAAGAAGTTGCTATTGGTAATTTTCAAATCAAACTGCAGTACAGGATTTGTTAAAGCAGAAAGATCTACATCACATGTATAAAATGTAGGAAAGGTAGTTTCATCTGCATTCCATACAGTTGCAGAATCAGAATTTGCTCCTCCCAAAAACTCACCTCCAATAAATTGTAATCCGTAAGAGCTGTTGTTCGCAGATTCTTCATTTATTTCTATACCATTTTGAGATTGAAAATAAAACGTCTCTCCTGCTTCAAAATTCTCCTGAAATGTGAACGAAACGATACTGCCATAACTAGTGACCGTTTCAAGCCATAATGTATCGTCCGCATGAAATTCATCTCCTGCATTAGCTGTCCACGCAAGAAAATTGTAATAACCAGGCACAGAATAATCTGCCTTATTGGTAAAGGTATAGTCAAGTGTATCACCACTTCCCAGTACTACCGGAATTACCTCCTCTATTGTTGTTGATCCACCATCAATACTATAAACAACAGGTATATTGGACTGATCAGCAAATCCTTTATTAACGATCCGCACAGCAATATCGACCTGATCTGACAAACTACACCCGCTTTCTGAAGCTGTACATTCTAGCATAGCAATATTATTCGCAACTGGATTGTATTCATCAGCACCAATGTCTGGGTTGGTAGCTGATCTGTTTTCACCATCTATGTCTGTAGTGAAATCAGCTAATGGTGTTCCCAGGTCATTCAATTGAACACTATTTGTATGCAAATCCATATCGGAATAATAATCCGGGAAAATATTTACCGAAGAACCATCTAACAAAGATGCTGCTTTCCATTCGTTTAGATCACTACATGCTGTTCCGTACCAGGATCCAATCACAGGGCCATCTGAATACAAATCATTAAAATCAGAAACAAGATTTGAAGATGCAGACGCTACTGCATAGCATACTCCTCCCCCCCTGCTATAGAGAATATTATTCTGAACTTCTAATTCTGCAGCTTCCAGATACAAACACCCAGCTGCTGAGCTTATGCTGTTAAAATAAATTTTCTGATAAGGGGAATAATATATATATAATCCAATCCCATTTCCAGCAATAAAGTTATTAGCAATTACCGGCTCCGAACCATCAGAAATATCGTTTCCGTTTGCAAGTTGAATTCCATAAGATGAAAAATTCACTATATAATTACCAGTTATATAACAATGATCAGAATACCATATATTTACTCCAGTATTCATATCCGCTACCGTACCTGTTATCTCGGCAGGAAGAATATAATTATCTGCAATTTCAGCATAAGAACAATAGCTTAAATCTATACCATAATAGTCAGGAGAAGTTAAAATATTATTTCCTGATATTACAAGATTCGAATAATTATTTACTTCTATAGCAGATCTAACAATATCATAAAAATCACAATTTTCAATAGTCGCACCTGATGTCTTGTTCAAATTATCTGTTCCGGTAAGAACAATCCCATAAAAACCATACCTAAGGTAACAATTGCGAAAAACAGGTTGATCTCCATTGTATGTATCTTCTTCTGAAATTACCAGGTTGCGACTGTAAACAAATCCATTGGCATTGTACGATCCCAGTATTCTACATCCATTGAATTCTATATGAGATGAATTATTTATTTCAATCACGATATTATCATATAAATTACTTTCTGAATTGATAGTGATATAATGGAAAGAAATATTCGAAGCAGTATCAAACCGTATTACAAATGTTGAATCATTGCTTACTGAAGAATATTCCAATGTAACCAATGTGCTATCATTCCCGGCAGGCATAAATGTAATATTATCCGTTTCACTTGTACCTTCTATTTCAGGGATCACAAGTTGTTCATTATAAATTCCTGGTTCTACTGTAAATACTACAGCTGATGATATCCCATTATTAATTAAATCATCAATTGCAGTAGTAAAATCCATATAATCAGCTGATGAACCTCCAATTGTATAATTCCCGGATAAAGGTTGTGCGTTTGTTATTCCACTGAATAAAAATAACAAAATCAATCCTTGTATAATTTTTTTCATAATTTCTTTTGTTTTCAATATACCTTCAAGTACAAAGTAATGTTATACAAAGTTAGGTTTATTAAAAGACTGTTCAAAAAACCAGTATAATTCTTAGAATTTTATATCAAAAACAAAATTGTATTTTATTAATGCACAGTGAGTTTTCCTACATCTCAATTTATTAAGCAAAGAACCTTTTCATCATTTCTTTCGTATAAAATTAATTGTATTGTGATTTACAAATATTATTCTGACTATAAATAAATTAATTATGAAGATTAAGATATTAATAATACTTATCTGGTTTACTCAAATTTTCGCACCGGCTTCAGCTCAATTTACGGTCAACACCACAATCAATAATCCTACTTGTTATGGATATAATGATGGCTCAATTGGGCTTACACTTTCGGGTGGAACAACACCATATACCATTTCATGGTATGAAAATTCCAATCTGATGACAGTTGACCAGACAAATACACAAAACGGATCTGTCATTCTTGACAGCATTGATGATGGTACATACATCACTATTGCAGTTGACAATAACGGAGTTACATTAATTGATACATTTTACTTATCTGCTCCATATCAAATTACAACCATTGATACAATAACAGATGTAAGTTGCTACGCAGGAACAGGTAACATTCTAACATACCCACAAGGAGGAATTGGTTTCTACCAGGGAATATTCACCAGGCATATTTGGGATGAAAACTTAAATGACTATATACTTGATGATGAATGGGCAGATACTACTTACACAAACGCTGATACCTTATATTTTAATGTCGGAATTGCTGCGGGATATTATACATTGCATATTACTGATAATCTGGGATCCGGTTGTACTATTTCCTATGATTATGAAATTAATCAACCCTCTGCACCACTTACATTAACAGAATCACATAGTCATAATATTTGTAAAAATAGTGAAGAAGGCACCATTCAGATTTATGCAAAAGGTGGAACACCTCCGTATTCCTACAATTGGTCAAACAGCGAAACAACCAGCTCTTTAATTAACTTACATGCAGGCACGTATACTGTTAATGTACATGACCTAAATGGATGCAGCCTGGCTGAAACCATCGATATTGAAGAACCTTTTCAGGATTTAATACCTCATATTGAGAAAGTAGATGTTTCTTGTCATGATAATCAGGATGGAGCAATAGAAGTTACATACATTGAAAATGGAGAACCTCCATATGTTTATCAATGGTCTAATGAGGCAAGCATTGAAGTACTAAGCGATTTGGCTGATGGAAACTATGTAGTAACCATAACAGATGCCAATAATTGTACGATTACCGATACTGTTGTTGTAAACATACTTGACATTGATTGTATTACTATCAATAATGTTATCACTCCAGATGGAAACAATAAAAATGACACCTGGATTATTGAAAACATTGATTTATATCCAATGTGTGATGTGTTTGTTTATGATAGGTGGGGAAAGCAAGTTTTTGCATCTACCGGAGGATATGATAATTCCTGGGGAGCAACATCAGGTGGAAAAATACTTGATAATGGAGACTACTATTATGTAGTGAGCTTAAATACAGGCTCCTACCCTACGTACAAAGGTCCATTAAAAATAATGAAATAGCATAAAATTTTCAGTTATGAAAAAATCAATAATACTTCTCATTTTCCTTTTTTCTGCCTTAGGAATATTCACCGTACATGCCCAACAAATGAATAGCTACAACATGTTTCATATGGACAGGTATTTACAAAATCCAGCAGCAGCAGGCACTAAGCCATATACATTTATATCCTGCAATTACGCAAAATACTGGTCCGGATTTAATGGTTCTCCTTCCATTCAAAATGTGAATGTGCATAGCCTAGTATCAGAGAGGGTAGCTTTTGGGGGTAAACTATACAATGAAAATACAGGATTGAGCGGGAAGTTTGGACTTGAAGCAACCTATGCGTACCATATTCCGATTACAAGCGGAGGATCAAAATTCTCCTTCGGTTTATCTGCCAGAATCTCTCAATATAAAATATTCAAAGACAAGTTTGTTCTGCATGATACTGATGATGAAGTTATCGTATATTCTCAAAACTCTATGATATCTCCAGATGCTTCAGCAGGAATCTCCATCTATAAAGAAAACTTGTTTTATATTGATATTGCCTCCCATCAATTAATCAGTCCAGGTATTGATTATATGAACCAGGAATATCTTGAAAATAAGCAAGTCCGACATTATTATATTGGTGGCGGTTACAATCTGAATATCAATGAAGACCTCAGAATAGAACCCTCTGTATTACTTAAGCTGGTTGAAACAGGAAATTATCAAATAAACGGTGGGGTTAAAGTGGAATTCAAAAAAATGATTTCGGCAGGATGTTACTACGTAACTAACTCAGCTATAGTCCCATTTGTAGGAATTAATTTAAGAAATATTGCTTTGGGTTATACATATGGAATAGTTACCAGCGAGATCGCCGCACACCAGCTTGGTAATCATGAAGTTATGGTTATAATTAAGCTAAACAATGCACAATCAAATCTTGAAAGGGATTAATACGCTAACATATTGAACACCGCTAATAGAAATATCTGCATTCTTCTTTTCATTGGGTTATTCTTTAACCTTTTACCTGATGCACGTTCTCAGGTAAAAGAAAGCGTTATTGTTTACCTTGAAGAAATTAATACTTCGCATGACGAATTTTCTCCTCAATTTATTGACGAAAAAACTATAGTCTTTTCATCCAATCGCAGAAATAAAAAAGGGGAAAGTATTGTTGAATATGCATATAGTAATTATGAAGTAAAAATAGATAAGGATAGCATTTCTGGAATTCAAAAAATGAGCTATTTACTAAATTCTGACAACCACGATATCTGTACCGGAACATCAAAAGACATGAAGACTGTTTACATATATAAATCTTTTAATGGCGGTGATATATACAGTTCAGAAAAAAAGGGTAATGATAAATGGAAAGGTCCAAAAAAGCTGTCTGTTAATACTGAAGCACATGAAAGCTCTGCATCCTCCATTAACGACATTCTATATTTCACAAGCAACAAGCCAGGAGGAAAAGGAATGCATGACATTTATGCAAGCAAAAAGCTATCAGACGGCAAGTACGAAAAACCAACACCTTTAGAAATACTAAATACAGATAAAGATGAGAATTATGTATTTATCTCAAACGACGGTAAAACATTGTTTTTCAGCTCAAATAGAAACGGTGGATTTGGGAAATACGATATCTACAAATCGGTTCTGACAGAGGATGGAAGCTGGGGTAAGCCTGTTAAATTACCTGAACCCATTAATAGTAAATATAATGATGTTTGCTATATCATAAGCCCGGGAAACATTCCATATTTTTGTTCAGATAGATCTGATACAGGGCAGGTAAAGTACAATATTTATAAAATGAAACCCATGGTTCCGGTTAAAAAGGAAATCATTGATACCATTCCCATATTTTTGAAAAATAAATCTGATATAGAAAAAAATAAGCTAGGTAAAATTGTACAAACAAAAGACTACATTATTGTTAAAGCTTTTAAAGAATATATCCCTGATAAGCTTGTTGTCAATAAAGAAGAAATTAAAGATTCAACAGACATAATATATGTTAAGGATATATTACTGGTTCATAACAATATAAAAGCAATAAGTCTACCTACTGATCCTATTTTCGATATTGTTTATTCAATTCCTGAAGAAAAGAAAGACACTGTTTCAAAAATTGAAGTAAATCAAGAGTATACTCTTGATGAATTATCTGATGCGATAGACTTCAAGATACAAATTTGCAAAATACAGGTAGGAGCCTTTAATCAGATTTCCTCTCTGGAAGAATTTGAAAACACCTTTCCCCTTCTTAAAGGAAAAGTAGTTATGGAAAAACATGACATGTTCAATACATTTTTTATGAAGGAAACCTTCCATGATTTACAAAATGCGGCAAAATTACAGGAGCCGAAAGGATTTGGGGTTACCCAATAGACGAAGCTTTTGAATGGGAAAGGCAGGGTTTGGTCTTGCTAATGGGTTGTGAACCTGGACCACCGGCTGATGAACCGGGATACAAAT
>PKSZ01000140.1 GCA_002869425.1 Marinilabiliales bacterium | reverse complement strand
AACACCTGCGGCTATACCAATAACCATAGCAGCCCATAATGGAACGAATACGGCAGCAGGAGTTATGGTTGCCAAACCTGCCACTGCACCTGTAAGTAAACCTACAAATTTTGGTTTCTTAACTACAGACCACTCGATAACCAACCATGTAATGGCAGCAAAAGAAGCAGCTACGTCAGTATTTAGAAATGCCAGTGTAGTAATCTCATCAACTGCAAGTTCGCTACCAGCATTAAAACCATACCATCCAAACCAAAGTAAACCAGTACCAATAGCTACCAATGGAATACTATTAGGCGGTGATGCCTGGTCACGACGTTTACCAACATAGATAACAGAAGCCAAAGCTGCAAAACCTGCTGTAGCATGAACAACGATTCCTCCAGCAAAATCTTTAACACCCCATTCTGCAAGGATTCCGCCGCCCCAAATCATATGAACGAAAGGATAATAAACAAATAATTGCCAGAATACCAAGAAGATAAGGTATGACTTGAAAGTAATCCTGTTCACAAAAGCACCTGTAATCAGAGCTGGGGTAATGATTGCAAACATCATCTGATAAGCAACAAAAATAAAAGTAGGGTATTCCTGTCCAGAATCAGGATTAAAAACCTGATCAAATCCAACACCATTAAGGAATGCGAAATTGAGATTTCCAATAATACCTCCTTCACCTCCGCTAAAACACAGAGAGTAACCAATGGTAACCCACATAATTGTTGTTATACCCAGGGAAACAAAGGTTTGAACCATAATTCCCAGGATGTTCCGACGGCTTGCCAATCCGCCATAGAAAAATGCCAAACCCGGAGTCATAAGCATCACGAGGCTTGTACATAAAATCATAAAAGCTGTTGAACCTGTATTAAACATAATGTATTGTTTTGGTTAATAATAAATACTTAGAAACTAAATCCAAAAACGATAAAAACATTCTCTGCCATTGGATTTGTAATGAATGAAGCTTGTACAGGAATACTGAACTTGTCAGTAATCTCAATATCTTTTGATCCTGTTACGCCAATATTTACAAATCCCATATCGTCTCCATAAAAACCGCTTTCCCCGATATAACCTGTATCATCGTTAGCTGATTTTGGTTTTGTAGGTGTAAAACCTGCAAATACATTCAATGCAACATCTTTAACTTCAAATCCATAACCTAATTCCATATACATAGACATCTGGTTACCCACGGCTGTGTTAAAATCATCGCTATCAGGGTTATCTTCAATAACTTTAGCATCTGCTCCATAAAAATTTGCAGCAAATAGAAAAGTTAAGGGTAAGTTTTCAGTACCATTAAAAGAAAGAGAACCTTCAAAAACATGACCTGTTTCATCGCCATCATATTCGAAATAATTATTGGCAATGGTTCCTGTTTCATCAGGGAAGAAATAATCCGTAACAGCTACAGTAAACATATCCTTCACAAATGTGTAAGAGATATACAAATCTGCTTCAGCACCATCGAAACCATTATAGGAAAACGCGCCCCATGTTCCAATTGCCAGACCGCCAGTACTAAATTCTATACAAGGTTGAATACTTGGTCCTGTTGAGAACTGAGTTCCCCTCCATACATACCGACTCATTAAATCTGTTCCAAGACTTACAGATGCACCCGATTCTGATTCTTCCTCCTGTGCAACTGATTGTACATTGAAAAGCGTTATTATAAATAACGCACTTAGTAAAATTGATAAAGCTTTTCTCATAATTCCAGTTTGTTTTATTACAGCACCGAAATTAGTCTGTTATGCTATATCGATAAATCCTACAGAATACGTATTTTTAATTCCGAAATTATCTGAACCGATTACGTGTTTTACGGAAGAGTGAATTATAAATCTATTAGACGATTTTTGATTGCATATTTCACCAACTCAACGGTTGATTTGAACTCAAGTTTCTGCATAATATGATTTTTATGCGATTCAACGGTTCTGATGCTGATGTACAATTGATCTGCTATTTCTTTATTGGTTAGGCCTTCTGCAAAAAGTTTCAAAATTTCTGATTCGCGTTTGGTTAACTGAACATTCTGTTTTTCTCGTTCATCGTCTTCCTTTACCCTTTTCATGTAGCTTTTCAGCATGATTGCAGAAACATCTTCACTGAAATACTCTTTGCCTTTGATGATTGCATGAATGGCATCCAAGAGCTCTGATTTGGTTGTATTCTTGGGCAAATAACCTTTTGCTCCTGATTTTATTGCTCCCAAGATATATTCTTCATTGATATACATTGAAAGAAACAAAGTTTTACATTCCGGATGTTCAGTTTGCAAAACTTCCGCCACTTCAAGTCCGGATAACCCGGGCATTGAAATATCAAGCAAAACGATATCAGGATTTTGATCATTTACAAGTTGTATCACTTCATTACCATTGCTTGCTTCTGCAATGATTTCAATTTCTTTCTCATTTTCAAGCAATGATTTTATACCATCTCTTACAATTTGATGATCATCTGCAATAATAAGCCTAATTTTATCCATGGAATTGATTTTTTATTGAGTTTAACTGCAATTCCAATCTATACTGTATTTAACTTTACTGTTACTACTGTTCCTTCAGAACTACTGGAAATATCCAAAATCCCCCCCAATAAATTGACTCTTTCTTTCATATTGAACAAACCATTTCCAACAGTTGTACTTGTTGTTTGCTCAAAATTAAATCCATGTCCATTATCTTCAATCATAAGTATTACAAAATCGTTCTGATTTATTAGTTCAACTGTTATTTCAGTGGCACCTGAATGTCGTATTGCATTGTTTATTGCCTCCTGCGCTATTCTATACAAATATATAGTTATTTTATCATTTCTTAAATTATATTCTCCAACCTTGTCGAACCTAACAGTTATAGAATTATCCTGTGATAAGTTGTTGCTTAGTTGTCTGAGTGCTGTAGCCAAACCAAATTCACTTAATACATGTGGCATTAAATCATAAGATATATACCTAACTTCCTGAATTACCTGGTTTAGATTTCCTTTCATATCCTCAGTTATTTCATCTGAGCTTTTATTGGTATTTTCAAGCATCAGCTTACTGGCTATTAAGGTCTGTCCTAATCCGTCATGTAATTCTCTGGACAACCTCTGTCGCTCCATTTCCTGACCATCAAAAATAGCAGACAATCTTCTCTCCCGCTCTAACTTAAGCTCGTCCTCAACAGCTTTTCGCTTCGTAATATCTCGAATAACGCACGCACTAATGGTATCCCTGTTATACATAACTTTTCGTTCCTGTATTTCAACCGGGAACATCTCTCCATTCTTTGTTTTGGCCAAAGTTTCATATGTACCATTATTATCAATTGTGGAACATACAACAATATCAGACAGCGAACGATCCATTAATTCTTTTTCACTGTAGCCGGTTAGACTTATTAAAGCATTGTTTACCAAAACAGGCTTTCCATTCTTATGTAATATTATTCCATCTGCAGTTGCATTATAAAAATGTCTCAGGCGTTGTTCCCTTTCCATTAATTCTGCTGTTTGAATCTTCAATCTGCTGGTCATTGTATTAAATGATTCAGCCAGAATTCCAATTTCATCAGAAGTATTAACCTCCACTTTATTGTCAAATTCTCCCTTACCTACTTCCAATGCTGCTTTTTCTAATTTGGCGATAGGATTCACTATACTTCCTGCCATTACAAAAGACAAACCGGTAACCAATATTACTACAAGGAAGAAAATAAAAATAATATCGTTTCTGATTCTAACAATTGGAATCATTGCTTCATCCTGATTTATTTCTGCAAGAATAACCCAATCCAAACCTTCGATATTCACCTTACCATATGAACTTAAAACATCAATACCTCTGTAGTCAGTAAGGATATCATAACCTACCTTGCCCTGCAATGCATTTGTTACACTTTTAGTACTAACTTCTGTTTTAAGAACAGAATTCTTCCAAAACCTTGACGTACTACGCATGAGATTATCATTGCCCACAAGGTACGCTTCACCCGATTCTCCAAGACCATTTCGGGGATCTGTTTCCAACATAATATAATTAATTGCTGAAAGTGCAATTTCAATTGCCACAAAACCGTTACGAAGCTTCGAAGCGACAATAAGTGAAGGCTCATCTTCCTCGTTAACAGAGCTAATATCAGTGATTAATGTACTTTTATCTTTCAGGGAATCACCCAAGCCAACAAACTGAACATGATCAGATTTTTTATGGAATTCAGTCGGTTCATTTTCACTAAGGTTAAAAATTAATTGGTTATTTTGATTATCTGAAATAATGAATTTTTTATAATACCCAGCTGTATTCAGATGACGCCTGGTATAACTATCGAAAAGAGCATCTGCACTCTTAAGTATAGTATCATTTATCTCTCCTTTGTCCAATAAAGAATCCAGTTTCCTTCTAAGGTTCTGTATATCATCCGACTCAGATAATAATCGTATCTCCCTGAATCGATCATCAATAAATATCTCAAGCTCCTTAGATTTTAATCTTCTAACAGAAGTTAACTGATCAAATGTTCTTTTCAGAATGGCTTTCTGGCTGGTTGAATAGATATATGTACTAACAGCAAAAGTTGGAATCAGTCCCAAGCTGATAAAAAACACCAGCAGCTTATTAGAAAGCCTGATTTTTCTAAAAACACCTGCTATACTTATTTTTTGTATTTTCACTAGTGAAGTTGTGTCGCTATCAGGTGGTTAAATTCCTGTCGTGTTACATCCTTCATAAATGCTCCGGTAAACGCAGATGTGGTTGTTACAGAGTTTTGCTTTTGTACGCCACGCATCATCATACAAAGATGTCTAGCTTCAATAACAACAGCAACACCCAAAGGTTTAATTGTGTTTTGTATGCAATCTCTGATCTGGGTTGTCAATCTTTCCTGCACCTGCAGGCGTCTGGAATAAGCCTCAACAACACGTGCTATTTTACTAAGCCCGGTAATGTAGCCATTTGGAATATATGCAACATGAGCTTTCCCAATAAACGGAAGCATATGATGTTCGCACATGGAATAAATTTCTATGTCTTTTACAATTACCATTTGTTTGTATTCTTCCTTAAACATGGCTGATTTTAGAATATCCTCCGGATTCAGGTTATATCCATGTGTAAGAAATTGCATTGCTTTGGCAACCCTTTCCGGTGTTTTTACCAAGCCTTCCCTCTCAGGATCTTCACCCAATCCCACTAATACTTTACGATAACTATCCGCTAATTCTCTGGTTGTTTTTTCAGAATACTTTTCAATTTTTGTAAAGCCATCACTTTCACTTGTCTCCAGATTACTATTTAAATATTTCATTTTTTGTACATTTGCTTCAGATGCGAATTTATGCGATTTTATTGATTATATCCATCAAATAAACAAAATAAAATTTGAAAATACTTATAGTTGAAGCAACAGAAAAAGAAGTAAAACCCCTGATCAAACTGTTTGAAAAAAGTACAGAATTCTGGTATGAAAACTCTTTATGGTCTTCAGAAATACATGATATACGTATACTTTACACAGGGATAGGTATTGTTGCTACAAGTTATAAACTCACAAAAGAACTTCAACAAAAAAAATATGATCTTGTAATCAATGCCGGTATTTGCGGAAGCTATTCCAATGGGTTGGAAATTGGTGCTGTTGTAAAAATTAATCAAGATACTTTTATTGACCTAGGCCTGGAAAACGAAAATACATTTACCAGTATTTTTGAGACTTCCTTATCAGATAAAGATGAAGCGCCTTTTTCTAATGGATGGATTCAATCACATGGAACAAACAGCAGTCGTACTTTCAATTTCTTACCTTCAGTAAATGGGGGAACAGCTTCTACTGTAAGTGGATCTTATAATACCATTAAAAAGATACAAAAACACTTTGATGTTGATATTGAAAGCATGGAAGGTGCTGCCTGTTATTATGTATGTGCTTTAGAGAACATACAACATATTGCAATAAGGTCAGTTTCAAACTATGTAAAACCAAGAAAAGAGAACCAATGGGATTTTGAATTATCCGTCAATAATCTGGCAAAAGTTTTATTTACAATTATCCAAGAATTAAATGAAGATTGATCTTTCCATAAGTCCTTGTCCTAACGACACTTTTATTTTTGATGCCTTGATCCACAAAAAAATAGACACTTGTGGACTAGACTTTGAAGTAAAATATGCAGATGTTGAAGCATTAAACAAATGGGCGATGGACGGTACAGCTATGCTGACCAAATTAAGCTATCATGCATATGCCCATGTGGCAGAAAATTACATCCTTCTTGATTCTGGAAGTGCCCTTGGTTATGGGAATGGACCTTTGTTGATATCAAAGCCGGATAAATCACTTCGTGATATTTCAAAATACAAAGTTTTGATTCCTGGAAAATTCACAACAGCAAACTTATTACTCTAAATTCTTGCTCCAGATGTAAAAACTAAAGAAGCTTGTATTTTTTCAGAAATTGAAAACAGTATTATAGCAGACAAAGCCGATGCCGGTCTGATCATTCATGAGAATAGATTTACATATCAGGAAAAAGGTCTGAAAAAGCTGATTGATCTGGGGGAAGAATGGGAAAAACAAACAAGGATGGCCATACCACTTGGAGGTATTGTGATTAACAGAAACATTCCGAATGAAATACAAATTACACTGAATAAATTAATGTATGAAAGTGTCCAATTTGCATTGGATCATCCTGATTCTTCCTTTGAATTTGTAAAACAATATGCACAAGAAATGGATAAGAATGTTATGTATAAGCATATTGATCTTTATGTAAATAACTTTACATTAAATTTAGGAGAAACTGGAAAAAAATCTATTTCAACATTATACAAGAAAGCAGAAAGCTTAAATATTATACCTAAAATTACAAAAAACATATTCTTAAGTCAGAAAACATGATAGTAATTACTGGAGCAGCAGGTTTTATTGGAAGTAATTTGATTACCGCTTTGAATAAGAACAAATACAAAGACATCATCCTTGTAGATGATTTTAGCAAAGAAAATAAACGACAAAACATTCAAAATAAATCTTTTACAGGAAAAGTTGACAGGAACGATTTTTTTAATTGGCTAAATGAAAACCATCGATTTGTTCAAATTATCATTCATTTGGGAGCCAGAACAGATACAACAGAATTTGATAAAAGCATTTTTGACAAACTAAACTTAAACTACTCTAAGAAAATCTGGAATGCTTGTAATGCATATGGGCTACCACTCATTTACGCATCCTCGGCTGCCACATATGGTGATGGAAGCCTGGGATATGAAGATGATCATAACATAATTGATGATTTACAACCATTAAATCCATATGGTGAATCGAAAAATGATTTTGACAAGTGGGCTTTGTCTCAAAAAGAGACTCCGTTCTTTTGGGCAGGACTGAAATTTTTCAATGTATACGGTCCGAATGAATATCACAAAGAAAGAATGGCATCTGTAATCTTTCATGCTTTTCATCAAATTCAAAAAACCGGTAAAATGAAGCTGTTTCGATCACATAAAAAAGAGTATGGGGATGGAGAACAAAAGAGAGACTTTATTTATGTTAAGGATGTAACAGATGTTATTGTTTTCCTTATGGAAAACAGAACACATTCTGGAATTTTTAACCTTGGTACAGGAAAAGCACGAACATTTAACGACCTGGTTAAGGCTACATTTGATGCAATGAATATGGATGCCAACATATCATATATTGATACTCCTGAAGATATTCGTGACAAATACCAGTATTTTACAGAAGCCACAATGGCCAAGCTTAGAAAAGCAGGTTATACCAGAGAATTCCAAACTTTGGAAACAGGTATAAATGATTATGTTAAAAATTATTTAATTCATTCAAAATACAACTAAATATTACCTACTGATTACCAGTTTTTCATAGAATTGCTGATTTCCTGTTTCAATATTGATCCAGTACAATCCATGTGCGATTGAAGAAATATTTATGGGTTGCTTGAATTGATTTACACTTCCATCAAAACTTTTACAATATACTTGTCGTCCAAAAACATCAATCAAACGAATAGAAATATCTTCCATAACATTTTTTGCATTCAATTCAATGTTCAGAATATTTTTAGCAGGATTTGGATACATCAATACAGTTAGCTGATCGTTGAATTTCTCTTCGATATAATCGCCATTGCTAATTTCTTCAATATTTGAAATAGAATGACTGTACGGACCACTTAAAAACTTTAGATTAGCAGGAGCACATTCTGTAATAAGTTTTGTTCCAACCCTGAAATAAGGCAATCCAGAAGCATAAACATTCAAATTAAAAATATTTCCAGCGAGCGTATCATAGGGACCAAAACTCAAAGTATCGGTTCCCCTATAGATATAATACGAACCATCAAAAATCGTATAAATTGCATCTGGGTATCCTTCGATTAAATAGGGAGTCCACTCAAGTACATATGAGCTATCCGGACCACTACTTATTCCCACATACATAGTCTTGTGATAAGGACTCAATTCCGATTCATTTCCACAAGTATCCGTAACCGAAATTTTATAATAATCCTCGTGTTCACGCGGTAAAGCTGTGCTATCGACAAATACACTCAAACTATCATAACTTACAACACCAATCAAATTGTAAATGCCAATAACATCCGATTGTCTGTAAATATTGAACTCACGTATGGAAGGATCAATAGGTTTTTCCCATACTACCAGGTTATATTCACTAGCCGAATCTACTGTAACAACACAAATTTCCTGTCCGCCATATGGATATAAAAAATCGATGTAAATGGAATCCATATTTTCACATCCATTCACATCCACAACATTCACAAAATAGTTACCTGATGTATCTGCTGCCAAAATCTGGCTATCCGACAATCCATTATTCCAGTTGTATGCTGTCATACCATTCCCAGCATCCAAATGGATTGTGTCAAAACAACCATAATAATCCGCGCCCAGTTCTACAATTGGTAAATCGTGAACAGTGACTGAAATCACCAAACTGGTGTCCTCTCCGTATGAGTTTGAGCTAATACAATAATAATTTCCAGTATCATCAAGGGTACAATTTGAAATAACGAGATTTCCATTGCTTGTATCCTGGTTTGCAATAAGCGTGTCATCATGGTACCAATAATAATACTCTCCCATTGTAGCTGTGACATCAAGTTCAATACTATCTCCCATACATATTTCCAAGTCCTGGGGTTCAGCATTTATAACAGGTGCTAAGGGAGCATTTATATTCCCGTTCCAATCGTGAGCAGAACCACTGGTTAAATGATACCAGGGACTATACAGAATTCCATCAATTGCTGTGGCAGGATGAAAGCAGGTTCTCACTCTCCATTGATTCATACCCGGTGTTGCAATCTGTGCTTCTTCAACAATTTCCGTTCCCTGTAGACCTCCATCATACCAGGCATTGCTAATACCATCAAATCCAAAGGATGTATTGAGAATTGTTCCACTGAAAGCATTACCAGCACCTTTAATTTCCCATGCTAGCTTCATCTTAGACCTACCTTTGTATGAGTTGGCATAATGCGACAATAAAAAGTCACCGCTTTGGTCTCCTGATGAATTTCCATTTTGCACCGGACTTACACCTTGCGATGTATACTGGCGCGAATAATTTAAAATATTGTTCCCGTTGTTGCCCTTGTATACAAATACAATTCCCCGTTCCTGGTTACTGATTTT
>PKSZ01000025.1 GCA_002869425.1 Marinilabiliales bacterium | reverse complement strand
CATTTGGCGGCCTGAAAAAAAAATAATCAAACAATGCGAGCAGGTAAAGATTTAACCGTAGGGAAAGAAAGTAAGCTGATTGTTCAGTTTGCCTTGCCAATGCTTGCAGGTGGTGTCTTACAGCAGCTATATACTTTTGTTGATAGTATTATAGTAGGTAATTATTTGGGGCCTAATGCTCTGGGAGCTGTCGGATCAAGTTTTCCGGTTATTTTTGCTTTGATTTCCATCATCATTGGTATTGCAATGGGAGCTACCATTGTGATTTCACAATATTTTGGTGCTAAAGATCTGGAAAATGTAAAAAGAACAATCGATACAATCAATATTTTCATATTTGTTGCAGGTTTGATAATGTCTATCGTGGGTATTTTGATGTGTAGACAGATTTTTATCTGGTTGGATCAGCCGCCCGAAAGTATTGATTATGCAGTTGAATATTTGACGGTTTATCTGGGAGGAATCATTGTCTTTTTTGGGTATAATTCTGTTGCTGCCATTCTGCGTGGTTTAGGAGATTCCAGAACGCCATTATTTTTTATGCTTATAAGTACAGTTATCAATATTATTCTTGATTATTTATTTATTGCAATCCTCGGATATGGTATAGCATCTGCAGCATATGCAACTATTATAGCGCAAGGAATAGCATTTATTGTAGCCGTATATTATCTGAATAACTACCACAAGATTGTACGGATTTCTTTTAGAAATCTGGTCTTTGATAAATCTCTTTTCTGGAAAAGCATGAAAATTGGTTTACCGTCCGGAATGCAGCACTTTTTTGTTAGCCTCGGAATGGTGGCTTTGTTTCGAATTGTAAATGAATTTGGTGCAGCTACAAATACTGCATATTCAATAGCCATGCGTATTGATGGTTTGGCTGGTGTGCCGGGAATGATATTCGCAGGTGCACTGTCTACTTTTGTTGGACAAAATCTGGGTGCAGGCAAGATAGACAGAGCAAAAACCGGATTATTTTCCACCCTGAAAATTACAGCCGGCATAGCAATAGCCTTATCTGCATTGCTATATATTTTCCGAGAACCTATTTTGTCAGCTTTTACAAGAGATGAAGAAGTGATTCAGATTGGAGTAAGGTATCTTCAGATTACCAGTTGGTTTTATATCGTATTTTACGGAATGTTTATGTTTAATGGTTTTCTTCGTGGTGCAGGAGATACTATTGTTCCAATGTTCATTACGCTGTTTGGACTTTGGGCACTAAGAGTTCCCATTTCATATCTCTTATCATTAAAATTTGGAGAAGTAGGAATATGGTGGGGGATTCCTGTTGCATGGGCATCAGGTTTGATGCTGTCCTTTCTTTATTACCTTACAGGCAAATGGAGAAAAAAAGTAGTGGTAGATAAAAAGCTGGATTAGTTATTCTGCTGCAATACATTTTATTTGATCCTAATTCCCTGATTATAACACCCTTTTATTTTTTGAGCATTTAATCCATAATTTTAAAAAGCTTTTTTGATTTTGATATAATAATTATATATTTGCATATAAAATGACTGGCAGTCATTAAATAGTAATTGGTATAATGGGAATACAGGAACGCAAAGAAAGAGAAAGAGAGCAAAGAAAGCAGGATATTGCTGATGCTGCTCAAAAGGTTTTTCGGGAAAAAGGCTTTGATAGGGCAACAATTGATGACGTTGCTCAAAGGGCAGAACTTAGCAAGGGGACTGTGTATCTATATTTTAAAAGCAAAGAGGAACTGCAGTTCGCCGTTTTTCAAAGAGGATCACATTTACTGATCGAGATGTTTCAAAAAGCTATCGATAGAAATAGGCCAACTCAGGAAGTATTGCTTCAGATGGCAAGCGTGTTTATTGAATTTAGCAGGAAGCATGCTGATTATTTCGAGCTTTTTATGTTTTTTCAAAGCAGCAATCTTAGCAAGTTGAATATAGAAAAGGAAACTATTGAAGATTATTTCTACAATAAGAGTCCTTTTAAATTGGTTTTTGATATTGTTAGTAGGGGTATCGAAGATGGCACTTTGAGGAATGATTTGTCAGTCGATTTGTTGGCTTCAACCTTATGGAGTCAGATGCTTGGACTGCTAATTGTTCTGCACAATAAAAAGGAGATATTTCACATATTTAATGTCGATACAGAAGAAGTACTAAAATCTCATTTTGAAATTATTCTTCGGGGAGCACTGAAAAACTAGATTATGAGAATTATTGTAACGGTTTTATTGATTTTTACATTTCTATCATCTTACTCACAAGAGATTCTGGATAATTATATCCGGGTGGGCCTGGAGTCAAACCTGGCATTACAACAAAAACTGAAAAACATAGAGAAAGGGAAATGGGAGAAACGCGAAGCTTTAGGACTTTTTATGCCCGATCTTTCTTTTAATGCTCGTTATACAAGAGCAAAAGGAGGAAGAACAATTGAGATTCCTGCAGGTGATATGATGAATGGCGTGTATTATTCATTGCACGAAATTACACAGTTTATGTATGACAATGGTTTAACGCAAATGGTGTTTCCTGATACCAGCATTGATAACCAGACCATAAATTTTTTACGTGAAAAGGAACATGAAACAAAACTCAGGTTGATTCAACCAATTTTTAACCCTCAAATCTACTATAATTATAAAATCACCAAGCAATTTGGTAATGTTTACTCCAGTCTTGCAGATACAACAAAGCGTGGGTTGGTTGCTGAAATTAAGAAAACTTACGCAAGTTATGTAATGCTTCATGATATGATCGATCTGATCAATCGCACTGATGGTATTTTAAGTAAGGATATTATTAAGAATGAGGCATTGGTTGATAATGATGCGCTCACGGTTGACCTTTTGTATCAATTAAGAGCAGAACGCCAAAGTTTATTGGTTCAAAAATCTGAGGCTGAAAGGTATATGGAGAATGTTCGGTTATATTTTAACTTTTTGTTGAATCGTTCATTTGATGAGCGGGTTGAAATTGATAAAAGCTTTTTGCTTTCATTGGCAGAAACAGATCGTGATGTTTTGGTAAACAGTGCTTTGTCTAATAGGGCAGAGTTGCAATTGCTAAATATCCAACATGATATGCTAACCTATTCAGGAAGGTTGTATAGAACCAATAATTTGCCCAATGCTTTTGCCGTTGTAGATTATGGATTTCAGGGTGAAGAATATGAATTTACAGATGATGCTGATTTCTTGATGGCTTCATTTGTTGTTCAATGGGATTTGTTTAAAGGGTTTCAGAATCATTCTAAGGTTCAGCAAGCACTTATAGATCAGGATGTAACGGAAAAAAGAATTGAGGAGGTCAAGCGAATGATTGAATTACAGGTACTAAGTGATTTACAAGAGTATTTGGCCTCTGTGGAAATAAGGGATATATCTAAGAAACGGTATGATAATGCAACCAAAGCATTTGAAATGGCTGGAATTCGATACGAAGAAGATCGATTGAATCTCTCATTTTTTCAACAGTATTTTCAGGCATTATCTTCAAAAGTAGAAGCTGAACAGAAATATATTGAGAGCAGATATAATTTATATATGAAATTAACAGAGCTTGAGAAGTCAAGCGCATTATATCCATTGCATGATGAAGAAGATTAACAGAATTTCGGTATGTATATTTTTTCTGGCAATTGTTGTTATGTCTTGTAACGAATAAATACAGGAGAAGCAATTGGTAGATAAGGTGAAAATAAAACTTGCTCATCCCGAGTATGTACAGAAAGTTGAGTCTGTGAATTGTATGGGTATTTTGAGCTCAAGCTCAGAGTTGAAACTGGCTTTTAAAACAGGAGGGATTATCGATAAATATTTTATAGAAGAAGGCGAAACTGTCAAGAAAGGTCAGGTTTTGGTTCGATTGAAGCTGGCGGAAATTTTAGCCTATGAGCAACAGGCAAAACTTGGGTTGGAAAAGGCTGAAAGAGATTTCGAGCGTGCGAAAAGGTTGTACAAAGATAGTGTATTAACAAAGGAGTATTTTGAAAATGCAAAAACAGCTGTAGATTATGCAAAAACAAAATTGCAGATTGCTGAGTTTAACCTTAAGCATAGTACCATACTGGCTCCTGAAAATGGCAAAATACTTAAGAAATTGCATGAATCCAATGAAGTTGTTGGAGCTGGATACCCTGTAATCCTCTTTGGATCAAATCAGGAAAGTTGGGTTTTGAAAGCAGCCATAACAGATAAAGATATTGTTAAACTTTCTGTTGGCGATTCGGCGCATATTCATTTTGATTCATATTCAGATCAGCTGATTAAGGCAAGGATAACAGAGCTGGGGAAGATTTCTGATCCTTATACAGGTATGTTTGAAGTTGAATTATCCTTGAATGACATACCTGAAAAGCTTAACCTGATATCTGGATTTATGGGAAAAACTAAAATATATCAGACTGTTCCTGTAGAGTATTATCAAATACCTGTATCTGCTATGATCGATGGTTCAAAAAACCAGATAAGGGTATATGAGCTTTGTAAATCAGATAGTTTATGTATAAAAACCTTAGATGTTTATGGGAATGACGACCGTTCATTTCTGGTACGGGGAAGAATTGATTCTTTATCACAAATTGTTATAAAGGGAGGGGCATATTTAAACAAGAATGCAGAATTTGAAGTAGTAAATTAACAGGTATGAAACTTCCAAGATTAGCCATAGATAATTATCAGTTTACAATCATCATTTTTCTTTTGCTCACTTTTGCAGGAGTGTCATCGTATCTTAATATGCCCCGAACAGAAAATCCTGCCGTTTATATCCCAGGAGCTTCCATCGTGGTGATTTATCCCGGTGCCAGTCCTTCAGATATGGAGCAGTTGATATCTATACCCATTGAAGAAGCTATCAATGAACTGGATGATATTATTGAGATAAAATCCACGATTATGGATGGTGTGGCGGTTACCAGTGTGGAATTTAGCTATGATACAGACCCGGATGATAAGTATGATGAAGTGTTGGAGAAGTTTAACAGTATTCGTGGTGATCTGCCTAAGGAGATCTATGATGTTTCAATTGTTCAGTATTCCAGTTCTGATGTAGCTATGTTGCAATACGCACTTGTGGGAGATAGTCTTGAATACAGTTTGTTGAAACAGCAGGCAGATAAATTGAAAAAAGAACTTGACAGGGCATATGGTGTTAGAAAAGTAGAGGTATTGGCATGCCCAGAACAGGAAGTAAGAATTTCGGTTGATTTGATGAAGATGGCACGTATGAACATCAGCCTTGATCAGTTGTTTAATGCAATCAAAAGCAATAATGCAAATATACCGGGTGGTAGTATAAATATTGCCAATAAAAATTTCTCCATTAAAACCAGTGGTTCATATAGGAGTATTGATGAAATACGAAATACGGTAGTAAGTTCCTACAATGGCCAAATGGTCTTTTTGAAAAATATCGCTAGTGTTAATTTTGATTATGAAGACCAGATTTATGAAGCACGATATAATGGCAGGAAGGCTGTTTTTATCATTGTAAAACAGAAAGACAATCGGAATATTTTTAAAATAATGGATGATATTCGTCCTCGTGTTGAAAAATACAAACAAGGACTGGATTCCGGAACTGAACTACACACTGTTTTCGATCAGTCTGTAATTGTAGAAGACAGAATCTCGGGGTTTATTGGTAATTTGTTGCAAGGGATTGTACTTGTAGGGCTTGTTATCTTGCTGGCATTGGGTGTGAAGTCCTCTATTATTGTGATTATTGCAATACCTTTATCAATATTAACGGGATTGTTTTTTGTCGATTCGTATGGCTTTGGATTGGAACAGATAACAATTGCTGCATTGGTAGTGGCGTTAGGCCTACTGGTGGATAATTCCATTGTAATCATAGAAAATATCAACCGGTTTCTGTTGGAAGGTTTGTCTCCCCGGGAGGCATCAATAAAGGGAACAGCCCAGATCGGATGGCCAATCGTTAGTTCAACCATAACAACTTTGCTGGCTTTTGTTCCCATTATTATGATGCCTGATAAAGCGGGCGATTTTATTCGGGGATTACCCGTTACCATTGTGGCTACTTTAGGTATGTCGCTGGTAATTGCATTAACACTTTCTCCTTTGCTATCCAGAATGGTGCTTCGAAAACCGAAATTGAAGAATGGTAATAAGAAAGGTTTTCAGGGTTTATTACAGAAATTTATTGACGGACCTTATAAGAAAACGCTGGCCTTTTCTTTAAAAAACAGGCTGTTGATTATTGTTTTTGCTGTGCTTATGCTGGTTGCATCCGGACTGGTTTTTATTACTTCTGTAGGTTATAGTTTTTTTCCAAGTTCGGAAACGCCTCAATTCTTAATCCGGGTAAATCTGCCCGATGGTGAGAATCTGGAATCTACTGCTGAGGCTGTTTTGTTTGTAGAGAAAATACTGGATACAATTCCTGAGGTTACACATTATGCCAGCAACATTGGTCATGGGAATCCAAGAGTGTATTACAACGTTTTTTCAAAAAATTATGCTAAAAACTATGCTGACATATATGTGCAGTTAGATCATTTTGAACACCACCATTTTTTTGGTCTGGTGAAAGATTTGCGTACAACATTTAAGGAGTACGCCGGTGCTAAAATCAATTTACAGGTTTTTGAGCAGGGAGTGCCAACAGAAGCGCCGGTAATGATTTATGTTGAAGGTGAAAATGTAGATACGTTAAAAAGTATTGCCTCGTATTTTGAGAGAATATTAGAAGATCAACCGGGTATTATCAATCTTGAAAATCAGCTTAGTAAAAAGAAAACGGATTTGTTTATTAACATTAACAAACAGAAAGCAAATTTTTTAGGTGTACCCATTTATGAAATAGATAAAACAGTTAGAATTGCAGTGGCAGGCTATACAATTGATAAATTCAGAGATAATAATGGTAAGGAATACGAGATTGTTGTAAGGATGCCGGAAATGGACGAGAATAGCATGGAGTATTTTGATAATATTTATGTTAAATCCTTAAGTGGAAAACAAATACCTTTGATGCAGCTGGTTGATATTGAATATAAAGCTGCACCAAGCTTAATAAAAAGACGAAATCTAAGCAGAACAGCTCTTATTACTGCAGATATGGAAAGAGGATATAATCTGGATGAGGTTCTTGCTCCCGTGATTGAAGAATTAAAGGCTTATAACTTTCCCAATGGCTTTACTTATCACATATCAGGTGAAATTGAAGCGAGAGGCGAAACTTTTGGAGGAATGGGAATTGCGTTGATAATTGCAGTAGTGGGGATTTTTGCTGTGTTGGTATTGCAGTTCAAATCTTTCATTCAGCCTGTTATTATTTTTGTCTCATTTATTTTAGCTCTTATTGGAGTTGTATGGGCTCTGTTTTTAACAGGCTATTCATTTTCGTTTACTGCATTTGTTGGATTTATTAGCCTGGCAGGAATCGTTGTGAACAATGCCATTATTTTAATCGATTATGCAAATCAATTACGTAAGGAAGGCGTACCATTGCTTGAAGCAATAGCAACAGCCGGTCAGGTTCGGTTTACTCCAATTATTTTAACTACGCTTACTACCATTGGGGGCTTGTTGCCACTGACATTAAAAGGAGGAGAGATGTGGGCGCCTTTGGGATGGACCATCATAGGTGGATTGCTGGTATCAACATTCTTAACCCTCATTGTAATTCCTGTTTTGTATCATATGATAGAATCACTAACTGAAAGATTAACGCAAAAACGCCTGGCTGAAAATAAATAATTCTATTGACGGCTGTATTGAAACCTTCATATCGATAATTAAGTAAAACATATGAATATGAAGGTTAAATTTTCATACTTGCTTCTGTTTTTGCTTTTTTCTATTGGGCTGAAAGCTGAACAGTTTTATCCTTCCACAGACGATCTTACCAGCTATGCAAGAGGATTGTATGAGGCTCAGCATCTTAACAATATCTTATTTGTCGTTATTGCATTTCTGCTTTTACTTATTCTAACAATCGTTTTTATTTTGCTTAGATCACGTAATGATACCAATCGAAATTTGAATAAAATCAAACAGTTAAAAAAGCAAGTTGATGAAGAGGTTCTTTTTAGCGCCCAGCTGGAAGAAGTAATTGCTGAACAGGAGAAGTTGAGTCTTGTTGCAAGGAAAAGTGAAAATGCCATTGTAATTTTTAGTTCAGAAGGAGAAATCGAATGGATAAATCAGGGTTTTACGGATTTGTATGGATATTCGTACGAGGAATTTATAATAGAGCGTGGGCGAAGTATTACGAAAGCAAGTTATAGTTCTGATATCCAGCAAAAACTGGATCAGTGCATCCAATCAAGAAAGCCCTTAACATATGTTACACGTATAGCCAATAAGGATAAAGAAATGCTATGGGTGCAAACAACCTTAACTCCGGTTTTTAACGATCGTAATGAGCTCAGTATGCTTATTGCCATCGATGCTGATATTTCAGTTTTGAAGAGCATTGAGAAAAAACTTCGTCTGCATAAGGCCAAGATGTATGATAACCTTATCTATGCCTCAAGAATACAAAAGGCCGTTTTACCAGATGAAGAGCTAATAAAAAATTACTTTCCTGAACATTTTATTTTTTACCGTCCAAAAGAAATAGTAGGCGGCGATTTTTATTGGTTTTTCCATCAGCATGGTACAAGCTATATTGTTGTTTCCGATTGTACCGGACATGGTGTTTCTGGTGCTTTTCTATCTCTCATAGGAATCTATTTACTGAAGCAGATAATTATTGAAATGGGCATTACTGATTCTGCAGAAGTGCTGGAGCATATGAACAGAGAGTTGGCTAGTTCTTTGTCAGGTAGACGAGGTAGCGATGATATGATTGAAGGTATGGATATGTCGTTTATTGCCATTGATCACGAAAATAATGTAATGACTATTTCAGGAGCGCACCAGTCCGTATTTATTGAAAGAAAGGGTGAAGTTAAAGTTCTGAAGGGTGATCGGTATCCGATAGGTATGAAGGGAACGGGAAAAATAAAATTTAAAAAGGAAATGTTACCTCTTGAGAACGGAGATCGTATTTATTTGATGAGCGACGGTTTTATTGATCAATTTGGAGGAGTTGAAGGAAAAAAATATCTTACATCCCGATGGATGAGTTTTCTCAAAAGCATTTCTAAAGAAAGAATGCAACAGCAGGTAAAGTTGATTGAATCTGAATTTATCGACTGGAAACTGATTGAAGAGCAGGTTGATGATGTTCTGATTCTGGGTTTGGAGTATAAATATGTAGAATAGTTGTGTTTTCGAAAAAGGACGATTGGTTTCTTTTGCAAAGTTGCTGAATAATTAAGTTTGCTGTGAAATCCATTATTTACGCATAAATGAACTCCCTAAACTAAAAATTGTTTATTATTTCTTATATTTGAATCTGAACAGAGTAGCTTGTAATCATTTATTGATCGGTTTAGGTAGTGGTTTTTACAGTATGTCGATAGTAATATGATTTCCAGCAAAATTTTTAATTTATAAGTATGAGAATTAAACTTTTAGTGCTTTTTTTTGTTATTTTCCATTCATTGAATGCCCAGGAAATAGATTGGATTAACACAAGTCAGGATGGGGGCAGTTCATACATAAAGGATTTTTGCCTCGATTATAATAAGACCAGTTATCTATTATACGATTTTACAGGTACAATATCTGTATTTGATACAGTTCTTACCTCTGGTTCATCATCATCATTAATTGTAAAAACGGATAGTTTGGGGGAGCTGTTATGCGCTTTTGAATTTGGCAATCCAACTGTTGATTTATCATTAGCAGTG
>PKSZ01000256.1 GCA_002869425.1 Marinilabiliales bacterium | reverse complement strand
AGCCAACGCCATCTTTTTGCATTTCTTCCATGAATTCTGAAGCTTTTTCAGGTGTTCCTGCATCTATTGAGAGCATGCCTCCATATCCAAAATCTTCATTTTTGATTTCGTTAAATAGGTTATAATCGGGATGACTCTCTAATCCGGCATATTTTACTTTCATGCCTTTTTCCTGTAGCATTTTTGAAAGGTACATGGCATTTTTACTATGTTGTTGCATCCTGATATGCAGTGTGTGAAGGTTTTTTAAAATGCTTGATGACCTTAACGGATCAAGAACAGGGCCCAGAAGCATTGCTGTTCCATCGTTTACACTTGCCAGAGAGGCAATGAACTCTTCACTTGCACAGATAGCTCCTGCTACACAATCATTTTTCCCGTTGATAAATTTAGTCATGCTGTACACTACAATGTCAGCCCCATGTTTGATTGGACTGGCTATCATTGGAGTAAAAGTATTATCAACAATTAATTTAAGATTATGCTGTTTTGCAATTTTTGATAGTGTAGGAATATCTGAGATTTGTAATGTTGGATTGGTCATTGTCTCAGTATATATAAGCTTGGTATTTGGCTTAATGGCTACTTTTACAGATTCAATATCTGTAATGTTTACAAACGTTACATCTATGCCAAATTTTGGAAGGTAGTTTTTTAGGAAAGCGTAAGTGCCTCCATAGGTCGTAACGCTGGTGATCAAATGATCTCCACTATTGCAGATTTGCAATATGGTACATGTTATGGCAGCCATTCCTGATGCAGTTACCCAGGCTGCTTCAGTTCTTTCCATTGCAGCTAACGCATCAGCCAGAAATTTATTTGTTGGATTCCAGTGTCTGGAGTATAGAAAGCATCCTTCTTGTTCGCCCTCAAAAGTTCCAATCATGGTTTTTGCTTCCATAAATGTGTAAGTTGATGAATCTGTAACAGAAGGATTCACGCCTCCATGTTCACCAAATTGTTCCAATTCCTGGATGGGAGTTGCTGGATCGTATTTCATAACAATATATTATTAAATGATTACTATAAATGATAAAACAGAAGCAAAAATACGTATATGATAATAAAATAAAAATAAAAAGCTTAAAATGGTTATAAAATAAAATATATAATGGTGTTTTTATCTTGAAGTATTATGAAATGTTATTTATATGTTCAAAATAGTTTTAAAATGTAATTAAAAGAAGAGAATAAATGATAAAAAGTAATAATATACCGAATTGAGCATATTATATGATAGTGATACATTCACTAAATTCGTTCAGGTGATGCAGGACTAGAGTCATTTTTAATATTTCTTATAAGATGAGCTTAGATAAATTTCTTCATGATGAAAACCATAAAGAGTACATTATAAAAATCATAAAGCTTTAAAGGATAATATATTCAGATAATTTGATAATTTTATGCTTCAATTAATTAAATATGATATGTCGGAATATAAGCTCGATTATTTAGACCGAAAAATATTATCTATGCTGTCGGAGAATGCCAGAACACCCTTTCTGGAAATTGGAAGGAAATGTAATGTTTCTGGTGCCGCCATTCATCTTCGTGTCGACAGGTTAATTGATAAAGGCATTTTATGTGGTTCACAAATGTTGATTTCACAGAAAAAAATCGGGTATATGACTTGTGCATTCATCGGCATTCAGGTTAACTTAACAAGCACAAGTACACATGATGAGGTTTTTAACAGGATAGTGGAAATACCAGAAATTGTGGAGTGTCACCACATATCAGGAAAATACTCTTTGTTGGTAAAGGTTTATGCAAAAAGCAACGAGCATTTGAAGCAGGTTATTGTAGAAAAAATTCAATCTATTGTTGAAGTAACAAGTACAGAAACTTTTATTTCATTGGAAGAAGGATTTACCAGACAACTTCCCATTGATAATTAATTTACCTTTTTTATAAAAATACCCTAATTAGGGTATTTACAGGCTTTTGTATATTCTTTAGTTTTGTTCACGTAAAAATCAAAGAATTATGAAAGTATTGCCAGTATTGATTATTGCATCAGCATTTATGTTTTTTTCTTGTCAGAAAATGAAGACAGGAGTTTGCGAGTTTGCTGTACACGATCTTTCTTATTACGATAATGAATTTTATTGTTATCCTGTTGAAAGTGAATCAGAATGTGACTACGGAAGTGTGAGTGTATACCACGAATCCAGCAGCTGTAAAGATTTGGGATATACCAGCAGGCCCATAACAGAGGTGTGGTTTGAGTCTTCGTCCGGTCCTTCGTATCCCGGAGATTATGGTTCATTTTCAGGATCAGGTGGTGGTGATTACGATGATACGCCTTCTTATTGTACAGATTCTTACGAAGGCCCAAGCGATGATCCGCAAAGAGATAGTTACTGTGAATCTGCCTATGTGTACTTGTGTTCAAGTGGCTATTCAGAAGACTCTGAAGAAGTAACAACCAATTGTCAGTATTTCGAAGCTATGCAGGGTTCAAATTATGTTTCCTGTCCATACTGTAGATAATGAAAAAAGATGTATTTCACAGGGTAGTTTTGGTTTTGCAACTGGTACTTCTTGCTGCGATATTATACGTTTTGGTAGATATTTCAGGCAAGCTTGACGTGCGATCTCAGGCAAAACCTTTACAAAAGTTTGAGCCGCGCAATGTGCAGCTCGATGTTTCAGATAATCCTGTAATTGGAGATTCAAGTGCTTTGGTTGAATTGGTAGTGTTTTCTGATTTTCAGTGCCCCCATTGTTATACTTTGTATCAGCAAATCGAGAAATTAAAAGAAAAGTATATAGAGACGGGTATTCTGAAGCTTGTTTTTATGAATTATCCTTTGAAATCACATGTTAAAGCAAACTTTTTTGCAAAAATATCCGAATATGCATTTATGGAAGGAAAGTTTGGTCAGGTATACAGCCGTCTATATGAGCAGGCTGCAGAAATCGACCAGCAAAACTACTTGGAATATTTCGCTGATATAATTGAAGATACAATGTCGCTTACAGATTATATCAATCAACCAAGCATGGAAGTGGCAGAAGATCTGAAGAGGGCTGCTTCAATTAATGTGAAAGGAACTCCCGTTTTTATCGTGAATGGCACTTTGTATCTGGGAACCAGAACCGATCAGGAGTTTTTTGATATCATTGAAAAGGCTGTAAGTGAAACTGAAAGTATGTGCAATGATTAATTAACCAAAACAATATAGTAATGAGAAAAAGTTTTACATTTTTAGCAATGCTTCTAGGTTTATTCATTTTTGTTTCTTGTGGAGGAGACGAAGATATTGAAATATTTGGATGTACCGATCCCGATGCCGAGAACTATGATCCTGAGGCTACAACCGACGATGAAACATGTGTTATCAAAGGATGTATGGATGTGGAAGCAGATAACTTTGATTCTGAAGCCAACTCAGATGATGGCAGTTGTACATATTCAACAGGTAAAGCAGTGTTTTACACTTTTGTAGACTATGGTTACGGAGCAATCAGTATTTATGTTGAAGGAGAATACGAGGGTCAGGTTACGGTGAAAATTATGATGGCTGAATGCGGGACAGATGGATGTGTTACCATAGAGAAAGAGCCTGGTACATATAATTGGAATGCAGAATCGCAGGATGGTCATACTACATCCGGTACGGTAACCATTGAAGGTGGTGATTGTAAGAAGGTTTCATTAAACTTATTATAACAAAATGATTAGCATGAAAAAGTTAGCAATATATTTTTTGTTTTTACCCTTGTTGGGCTTTGTAAGCTGTGGTGGCGGTGATGATGATTATGATGATGATTACACAGATGATCAGCAACAGGCGATGGATTATAAGGATTATTATGGTAAATGGACGATGACCAGCGTTTCATCATCAAATAAAAGCAAGCCCGAACGTATTAATGGACAGGTTCATAACTTAAAAACCGATAACCAAAAGGTGGATATGCCCAATCTCACATTTTATACATTGAATGGTTGGTCTGCTCCAGTACAGGTTAATGAAGGAGACCCACAGGCCGGAGAATTGATGAATATTGGCTGGGGAATTGCGAATAATGGAACTGCTGTTGCAGGGGGTTTAGTAACACTAAAAATCGGTTTTTATCTTGATAATAATTATCTTTTTACATTGGAAAGAAGTTTGTTTATGCTGGATCCTGGTAATTATTACGGAGATGGATTTGGTACCGAGATTTCAGATCCCTGGAGTTCACTTCCTACCTTAACAGAGGGAAATCATTCTCTTAGGGTTGTTTACGATACTGATAATTCAATAGACGAATCCAATGAAAACGATAATGAATACACATTGAATTTTTATGTTGCGCCTACACCGGTTCGCTATACAAGTTTCGAATTTGGTCCGAATCGATTTAAGGCTATAGATGGAGTTGAGAACCTTGAGTATTATGGTTCATTTTCCGATAATGGAGGAAGCTACTCATTGAATGGATTTCCTGCAACGGTTTCAAATATTCAGGTAAGCGGAAGTACAATCACCTTGGATGTAACTGAAAACAAATCTGGAACCATGCATTATACAGGTACATTGGATACAAGAATTCCAGAAACTTCAATGACGCTTAAACTGATGAATGGTAGCTGGAAATTAACAGCTACAGATCATGGCAATCCGGCTGTTAACCAGGATTGGCTGTTTATGCCCGGAGGAACCTATTGTTTTGAAAATAATGATGGTAATACCGAAACTCACCAGTGGTTTTATATTAACGACTCAGAGTTTGAGTACAATATAGGGAATCCTGAAAATGGTACTGCATATATTGATGAAATTACAGAAACTACGCTTGAAATTCACGATTACCAGAATACCTATTACAGTTTTGAAAAGAATTAGCGTATGAAAATCATAAAAGCTTTCATCTACATTATAATTTTTGTATCAGTCGGTTTTTCTGTTCATGCTCAGGATCTGATTTATAAGAAAGACAAATCCACAATAAAAGCAAAAGTGCTGGAAGTTGACCTGGATGTAGTTCGCTATAAAATGGAGGTAAATCCGGAAGGTCCAACCTATACAATTAAGAAGTCTATGATTTCTAAAATTGTATATAAAAATGGTTATGAGGAAGTATACAACCAAATTGAAGAAGTACCAGTTTCGAAGGAAACGGTTCAGGATAAGCCCAAATCACCTGAGGTGAAGCCAAAGGAAGAGGTGAAAAAGGAGACCAAAAAGAATCCGGATCTTGAATATGGTGAGCTTACGGATCCCCGTGATGGGCAGAAATACAAAACCATTAAAATAGGTACGCAAACCTGGATGGCTGAAAATATGAAGTATCGTGTGAAAAAGAACAAAGGTATTACAGGTTCAGGTGAAATGACCAAATATGAATTCTATAAAGCCAAAAGAAGGGCTTGTCCTGAGGGTTGGCATCTTCCCTCCAATCACGAATGGAAGATTATGATAGATCATTTGGGCGGAATGAAAGTAGCTGGGGGTAAACTAAAATCCGTTACCGGGTGGCAGGAACCCAATTATGCAGCAACCAATGAATCTGGATTTACGGCCATTCCCACGGGTGCTTACCAGGGAGGACTGGTTGAACCTGGATGGAAATTGCCCGAGTGGGCAATTTTCTGGACCAGCACCTGGACTTTCGGATATAGCACCATCAATGCAAATGCCCGTGTGTATATCCTGAAGCCAGAAACAGCTGTTGTTACAAGAAAGAAACTTTCAAGATACGATCATTACGCCCCTGTTAGGTGCATGAAAAATCAGTAGTTAAGTTTTAGTTAATTAAACAATTAACCCAATTAATTGTTGTGCTCTAAGCCGCCCTGGATTTATGCAGGGTGGCTTTTTTCATAAAAAGGGAACCGAAGTTCCCAGATTTATTAAGCAATTTGTTTGCGTATAAGATTCAATGCACTTCCGGCTTTAAACCATTCTATCTGTACAGGATTGTATGTATGATTTGCTTTTATTGTCTCTTCTGTGCCATCTTTGTGATGAATAACAATTTCAAATTGACTGCCAGGTGCAAATTGATCCATATTTGAAATCTCAAACCTGTCGTCTTCCTGTATTTTTTCGTAGTCGTTTTTGTTCTCAAATGTCAATGCAAGCATTCCCTGTTTTTTGAGATTCGTTTCATGAATTCTTGCGAAGGATTTTACCAAAACAACTTTTACATTCAGGTGTCGCGGTTCCATGGCTGCGTGCTCACGTGATGATCCTTCTCCATAGTTCTCATCACCAATAACAATAGAACTTACATTTTTACTTTTATAGTCACGGGCAACATTCGGAACCTTATCATATTCACCGCTTAGTAGGTTTTTGATATTGTTGGTTTTATCGTTGAATGTGTTTATGGCACCAATCAGCAAATTATTTGAAATATTGTCAAGATGTCCCCTGTATCTTAACCATGAACCAGCCATCGATATATGATCGGTTGTGCATTTTCCTTTGGCTTTTATTAATAGATGAAGGTCTTTGAAATCTTCTCTGCTCCAAGGCTTAAAAGGTTTCAGTAGTTGCAATCTTTCAGAGTCTGGTTTTACATCAATTACAATAGAACTGCCATCGGATGGAGGGGGATTGTAGCCTGGATCATCCACATCAAATCCTTGTGGTGGAAGCTCTATGCCCATAGGCTCATCAAGTTTAACTTTTTCTCCATTTTTGTTATCAAGCGTATCGCTTAATGGGTTAAAGCATAATGTTCCTGCCAGTGTCATTGCTGTTACAATTTCCGGTGAGGCTACAAAGCTATGCGTGTTTGGATTTCCATCGTTTCTTTTGGCAAAGTTCCGGTTGAAGGAAGTGATAATAGAATTTTTCCTTTCAGGATCGTTTGAATGCCTGTTCCACTGACCAATACATGGTCCGCAGGCATTGGCCATTACAATACCTCCAATCTCTTCAAATTCTTTTAGTATACCATCTCGTTCAGCTGTTTGTCTAACCTGTTCTGAGCCGGGTGTAATGATAAAGTCAGACTTTACTTCAATGTTCTTTTCTTTTGCTTGTGTAGCAATGGAGGCAGCCCTGGTTAAATCTTCATATGAAGAGTTTGTACATGAACCAATCAGGCCTACTTCAAGTTCAAGAGGGTAAGCTTTTTCCTTAACCACTTTTACAAATTCAGAAATTGGGTAGGCAGCATCCGGCGTGAACGGACCGTTTATGTGGGGTTCCAGTTCGCTGAGATTGATCTCAATTAGTTCGTCAAAGTACTTTTCCGGATTGGCATAAACTTCTTTATCTGCTCTTAGATCTTGAATAATATTATCGGCCAGATCAGCAATTTCTTTCCGACCGGTTTCATGAAGATAGGTTCTCATTTTTTCACCATAGGCAAAATTAGATGTTGTAGCACCTATTTCGGCACCCATATTACATATGGTACCTTTACCTGTTGCTGAAATAGAATCTGCTCCTTCTCCAAAGTATTCAACAATACTGCCTGTTCCTCCTTTAACAGTAAGGATCCCAGCTACCTTAAGAATGACATCTTTGGCTGATGTCCAACCACTAAGTCTTCCTGTAAGCTTAACACCAATCAATCGGGGCATTTTTAGCTCCCAGGGCATGCCTGCCATAACGTCTACAGCATCAGCACCACCTACACCAATGGCTACCATTCCCATTCCACCTGCATTTACAGTGTGTGAATCTGTTCCTATCATCATTCCGCCAGGGAAAGCATAGTTTTCCAGTACAACCTGGTGTATAATTCCCGCACCAGGCTTCCAGAACCCGATACCATACTTTGCTGAAACACTTTCCAGAAAATGGAATACTTCCGCATTTTTGTCCTTTGCATCCATAAGGTCTGCAATGGCACCAGAATGTGCTTGTATCAGGTGGTCGCAATGTACTGTTGTAGGAACTGCAACTTTTTCTTTCCCTGCATTTATAAACTGCAACAATGCCATTTGTGCAGTCGCATCCTGCATAGCTATTCTGTCGGGTGCAAAATTTACATAATCTTCTCCACGTTTGAAGTCTTTCAATTCCTGCCTCTCATGCAAATGAGTATACAGTATTTTTTCGCTTAGGGTTAAATAGCGTCCAAGTAATTTTCTTGCCTTGTTTACCTTTTCAGGGTACTGAGCATATATTTTTTTTATAAATTCAGTGTCAAATAGCATAGTTTATTTTTTTGCTTTTTTTGCAATTTCTTCAAGCATTTCAGTTGTTAATGATTTTGGTCTTTCTAGTGGATATCCCAGCGCTCTGTCCCAGATTATGTTGGCAGAAATACCAATGGCTCTTCCTATACCAAATAGTACAGTGTAAAAATCATATTCTGTTACACCATAATGCCATTGTATTACACCAGACTGAGCATCAACGTTTGGCCATGGGTTTTTTGCTTTCCCATGCTCTTTAAGAATTGGTGGAACTACCTTAAAAAGCACATCTACATATTTAAAGAGCAGATCATCTTTTATGTGCTTTAAGCTAAATTCTCGTTGCAATGTGTAGCGCGGATCTGTTTTTCTAAGAACAGCGTGTCCAAACCCTGGTATTACCTGCCCGGAATTTAAGGTTTCCCAAACGAATTTCTTCATCTTTTCTTCATCCGGTTCTGCACCGTTCATTTGCTTCATTAAGGATTGAAGCCAACGCAAAACTTCCTGGTTTGCCAGTCCGTGCAATGGTCCGGCTAATCCGTGAAGCATAGCTGAGAGGCTGTAGTAAATGTCTGATAATGAACTGGAAACAAGATGTCCTGTGTGTGCACTAACATTTCCACTTTCATGATCACTATGGATTATGAAATGAAGACGGGATACATCATCATAGGGTTTGTCTTTGTTCATCATGTGTGCAAAATTAGCTCCCATATCTACTCCCGGAAGAGAGTGCCTGTGCTTATCCTGTTGGTATGCTCTCGAATATATATATGCCGCTATTTCAGGGAGCTTGGACAGAATATTTAAAACATCTTCGTAAGTTGGATCCCAGTAATCTTCTTTTTTGAGTCCCTTTTTGTAATACTTCTCAAATTGAGATTCACGTTGCATCGACATAATTGCTGCACTAAACATAATCATTGGGTGCGACTTGCAGGGAAGAGCATCAATTACCTCGTATACGTACTTTGGAACTGTTTTCCTTCGCTCAAATTCTTCCAGCATTTCCTCAACTTCCTTTTCATTAGGAACTTCTCCCATTAAAAGCAGGTAGATTAAACCTTCAACGTAAGGCATTTCACTTCCCTCTGGCTTAGGAAGAAGCTTAATTACTTCAGGTAGGGTATGTCCTCTATATCGAATTCCTTCATTCGGATCGAGGTATGAAATGTCTGTAATAAGGCATTTTAATCCTCTCATTCCACCCATTATTTTTCCAATGGTAACTTCATCAACCACAACATCTGCGTAGTTTTTAACAAGATTAATGGTTCTTGGTCTCCATTCCTGGATTTTTGTGTACAGTTTATCTTTTATATTGCTCATAGTTTCCGGGTTTTATATGTAACTTATTTAATGGTCTATTTTTCTTTTAATAAACTTTAACTAAAATATTCAATACCTAGGTGTGAATCCAAACTGTTTTTATTGAAAATGGTTAACTTTGATACTGATATTTGTCATATAATTTTTAATATCAATATATGTAAATATATAAAAAAATAGATATAAAACAAAATATTGTTAACCATGGTAGATGAAAACACGAAGTTGATTGTTAAGTCAGTTAATATTTCTAAGCAAAAAGGGACGATTAAAGAGCCGGTAGAGAGTATTGAATTAACAGAAAAGGGTATTGTAAATGATGCGCATGCAGGAAAATGGCACAGGCAGATCAGT
>PKSZ01000688.1 GCA_002869425.1 Marinilabiliales bacterium | reverse complement strand
TTTTTCCTTCAGCATCCATGCTAAATGAATTCTCTATATATCTGCATGCCTTTTCTTTTTTATTTTGCTTCATGCTATTATTTGTCGGGATGTAGGGCTGTGCAAATGCCATAACAAGTGCCGTTATCGTAAGCAGCCTAAACAATAAGATCAATAGGTTTTTTAGTTGCGATTTTGCTTTGGTTTCTTTCTTTACATCCTTAATAAAAGCAACATTACTAAAGTAAACGGTTTTGTATTTTCTAAAGTTGAAAAGATGGATGATAATAGGGATACTTAATGCTGATAATGCATATAAAAAGCCCGGGTATAAGAATTGTATTGCCGCTACCATAACTGGATGCAAATTTATAATATATAACCGGAAGTTTATCTATCGGATGCTTAGTTTTAAAAAATATGTTCAAGCAATGCCAATTTTCCCTGGAATATTGTGCTAAGTTGCAGTAAATCAATCTTTAACTTTTTTTAACATTTCTATAATTTTTTTAAAATGGCATTGTTGTACTTTTGGTTTCAGCATAACGAACAAAGTGCAATAGATAAAAAACACAAATCTTATGGATCAGATAACTGATATTAAAGAAATTAATGAAAGGATACAGAAAGAAAGTGCCTTTGTTGATATGGTCAACATGGAAATGAATAAAGTTATTGTTGGTCAGAAACATTTGGTTGAAGGGCTGCTTATTGGATTGCTTTCAAACGGTCATGTTTTATTGGAAGGTGTGCCAGGATTGGCAAAAACACTTGCCATTAATACATTGGCAAGTACAATTAATGCAAAATTCAGTAGAATTCAGTTTACTCCGGATTTATTACCTGCTGACTTGCTTGGAACAATGGTTTATAGTCAGAAAAAAGAGGAGTTTGCAGTAAAGAAAGGACCAATCTTTGCAAACTTTATTTTGGCCGATGAGATCAACAGAGCCCCAGCAAAGGTTCAGAGTGCGCTGTTGGAAGCAATGCAGGAAAGGCAAATAACCATTGGAGAGAATACTTTCAAGCTTGAAGAACCATTTCTGGTACTTGCGACACAAAATCCAATTGAGCAGGAAGGAACCTACCCGCTGCCTGAAGCACAGGTTGATAGGTTTATGCTTAAGGTTGTAATCAACTATCCAAAGAAAGATGAAGAACGCTTAATCATCAGGCAAAATCTGGCACAGACATTTCCTTCAGCAAGTAGTATTTTAAAGCCAGAGGATATTGTGAAGGCAAGAAATGTTGTGAAGGATGTGTACATGGACGAAAAAATAGAAAAGTATATTGTTGATATTGTATTTGCAACAAGAAATCCAGAAGATTTTCGCATGGATCAGTTTAAACAGATGATTTCATATGGAGGATCACCTCGTGCAAGTATTAATTTGGCTCTGGCTTCTAAAGCTTATGCTTTTATTAAACGAAGAGGGTATGTTATTCCTGAAGATGTAAGAGCTGTCTGTCATGATGTGTTGCGGCACAGAATTGGATTAACCTATGAGGCTGAGGCTGAAAACATAACCTCTATGGATATAATAAATGAGATACTAAATACTGTTGAAGTACCATAAAATGAAAAGAACGCTATTATTTTTTGCTCTGCTAATTATTTCTGCTTTGTCTGCGAAATCGCAGAATTTTTTGGGATACCATATGAAGGATATAAAAAAAATGATGCCTAAAGTACGCTCAGGTTTTTACCTTGATGAAACAACGATGGAAAGTAAGAATCCTTCGTTAAAGTACACAGATAAATCAGAAGATAATACGCTAATGTTCTTCCTGGATGAAGATGGAATTTGTAAGTACGAAAAGTTTATGCTTGATATTGATAAAGCGAAATATACCGTTGATACGCTGACCAAGAATTACAAATACTTGGATGATCTCAAATGGGAGCATGATAATGGAAGAAAAGAGTGCCTGATCCAAATGAAGAACAGTGAGTGGTTTTTTACAGTTTTTATTACTGAAATTAAAGATTAATACATTGTTGTGGAAGCGAATGATCTTTTAAAAAAGGTTCGAAGAATTGAAATAAAAGCGAGGGGTTTGTCTCGGCATATTTTTGCAGGCGAATACCAGAGTGCTTTTAAAGGGAAAGGAATGGCTTTCAGTGAAGTTAGAGAATATCAATATGGAGATGATATAAGAAATATTGATTGGAATGTCACAGCTCGTTTTAATCATCCCTATATTAAAGTTTTTGAAGAGGAAAGAGAGCTAACAGTGATGTTGCTTATTGATGTAAGTGGGTCCAGTGATTTCGGATCTAATTTCCAGTTGAAAAGGGAAATAATTACAGAAATAGCAGCAGTTCTGGCTTTTTCAGCTATTCACAATAACGATAAAATTGGAGTCATCTTTTTTAGTGATAAAATTGAGAAATTCATTTCACCACAGAAAGGAAAGAAGCACATATTAAGGATAATAAGGGAATTGATTGATTTTAAGCCTGAGAGTCGTGAAACAAAAATATCAGAAGCACTGCGATATCTTACCAATGTAATTAAGAAACGTTGTACTGCTTTTGTTATTTCTGACTTTTTTGATCATGATTTTGAAAACGCCTTGAGGATTGCAAATAATAAACATGATGTAATCGGATTGAATATATTCGATAAAAGAGAATATGAAATACCCGATGTGGGTCTTGTAAGAATTAAAGACGCTGAAACGGGTAAGCTTTTGTGGCTGGATACAAGTCAGAAAAAGGTTCGTGATTATTATCGGAGTATGAGAATGTCTGGTAATGCTAAATTAATAGAAATATTCTCAAAAGCCGGAGTAGACTATGTTGATCTTGAGACTGGTGAAGACTATGTTAGACCATTAATGAAATTGTTTAAGAAGAGATAGTAAAAAGATTGATAATGAGATTTATAAGTTTGGTAGTATTGTCAGTATTAGTGTTTTCCGGATTCAGGGTTTTCGGACAATCACCACAAGTAAGAATGATGATTGATACCAATTTGTTGTTAATAGGAGATCAGGCTGTTTTAAGTCTTGAATATGAAGGTAGCGTTGATCAAAAATATCAATTTCCTTTTATAGAAGATACAATTGCATCAGAAGTAGAAATAATTGAAGATCAGGGCTTTGATACTTTGACTAATATTGGTGGAATAATTAAATTGAGGAAAAACTACCTGATCACTTCTTTCGACACAGGTGTATATGTATTACCACCACAAGCTTTTATCTCTGAAAAACTAAACGATACTTTGTATACCAATCCAGTTCCTGTACAAGTTTTTACAGTTCCTGTTGACACCACTTCTCAAAAGATATATGACATTAAAGAGCCATTAAAGGCACCTTTAACTTTCAAAGAATGGATACAGACTTATTATCCTTATATTCTTTATCCTTTGCTTGTAATATTAGGGGCTGTATTGTTGTATTACTATATCAGAAAGAAAAAGAAGAATCAAAAACAACCTGTTAAAAAGGTTATACCTAAGGAGCCACCTCATATTATTGCCTTAAGGGATTTACAACTTTTGAAGGAGAAAAAGCTATGGCAGGCAGGTAAGCTTAAAGAATATCATAGCGAATTAACAGATATTGTTAGAAATTACATTGAGTATAGGTTTGATATTCAAACAATGGAAAGAACCAGTTTTGAAATTCTTTCTTCAATAAAAAATGCTGGAATTGTGGAACCTCAATCTTATGAACGATTGACGCAGATATTAACCACTGCAGATTTTGTGAAATTTGCCAAAGCCACACCTTTACCAGATGAGAACGATGCATCAATGAGAAATGCTATTGAATTCGTTGAGGAAACCAAGTTGAAAAAGAAATTTCTGGAAGAAGAGAAGAATGAGGACACTGAGAATATTTCTAAAGATGAAGTAGAAGAGGATAACGATGATGAAAATAAGAGCATAATGTAATGGGAAACATTGAATTTGCATATCCGGGCTATTTTTATTTGTTGGGTTTATTGGTACCCTACATTGCCTATTATATCTGGAAGCAAAAAGATATTAGTGCAACTGTTCAGATTTCAGCAACAGAGGGATTAGAAAAGTATGCCAGGCCATTTAAGCATTACCTTAGGCATATTCTTTATGGATTGAGAATTTTAGCATTGATTTTAATTATAGTCGCCTTGGCCAGACCTCAGTCAAAAAACACATGGCAGGATATAACCTCAGAAGGAATAGATATTGTAATGGCTATCGATGTATCAACATCAATGCTTGCTGAGGATTTTAGTCCAAACAGACTAGAGGCCAGTAAGAATATGGCAGCTGAATTTATAAATGGCAGACCCAATGACAGAATCGGACTGGTAGTTTTTAGTGGCGAAAGTTTTACCCAGTGTCCTCTAACTACAGATCATGCCGTATTGTTGAATCTTTTTAAAGATGTAAAAAGTGGTCTTATTGAAGATGGTACAGCTATTGGATTGGGTATTGCAAATTCAATAAATCGTTTAAAGGAGAGCAAGTCAAAAAGCAAGGTAATTATCCTCTTAACAGATGGTGTAAATAATAGCGGAGAGCTGGCACCTGTAACTGCTGCAGAGATTGCCAAAACTTATGTAATAAGAGTATATACAATTGGTGTAGGAACAATGGGAAAGGCCAGATATCCATACCAGACTCCTTTTGGTGTGCAGTATGACTATATAGATGTTGAAATAGATGAAGATGTGTTGGGTCAAATTGCAGATATGACTGGCGGACAATATTTCAGGGCAACAGACAATAGTAAGCTTCGTGAAATCTATTCAGAAATAGATCAAATGGAGAAATCGAAAATTGAAGTTAAAGAATACAGTAAGAAAAAAGAGGAATTCTACTTGTTCGCGCTGGCAGCAGCAGGTGCTTTTATTCTTGAATTACTGTTGAATATTTTTGTAATGCGAAAAATACCATAATGACCATGAATATATTCAGGTTTGCACATCCGGATTATTTGTACTTGCTAGGCTTAGTTCCTCTGCTAGTGTTGGTATTTGTTTTGTTTCAAAGAAGAAAGAAAAAGAATATTGAAAAAGTTGGTGACCGGAATTTAATGGATTACCTGATGCCTGAACATTCTCCAGGCAGACAGATAATAAAATTTATTGTTTTAATGCTTGCATTGGTAAGTGTTGTATTTACGCTGGCAAGACCACAGTTAGGATCAAAGCTTGAGGAAGTAAAAAGAGAGGGTGTAGAGCTAATCATTGCATTGGATGTATCAAACAGCATGATGGCTGAAGATATTAAGCCAAACAGGCTCGAGAGAGCTAAACAAGCTATATCTAAGCTGATTGACAGACTTCATAGTGATAAAATAGGACTGATTGTTTTTGCTGGTCAGTCTTATATGCAGTTGCCTGTAACCATTGATTACGCTGCAGCAAAAATGTTTCTTGAATCGGTGAACACAGATATTATTCCTGTACAAGGAACAGCGATAGGTTCAGCAATTGAAATGGCAATGAATTCTTTCTCTCCGAATAATGATAAAAACAGAGCTATTATAATTATTACCGATGGTGAGAATCACGAGGATGATGCAATTAAAATGGCTGAAGAGGCCAAAAGTAAAGGGATTACTGTACATACTATCGGTATGGGTTTATCCAAAGGTGGTCCTATACCCGTACAAATGAATTATGGTCAGCGAGATTACAGGAAAGATAAAGATGGTAAGGTGATTATCTCTAAGCTCAATGAAGTAATGTTGCAGCAAATAGCAGCAGCAGGAGGAGGTATATATATTAGAGCAAACAATGCACAAACAGGACTTAATGTCCTTTTTGATGAAATAAATAGTATGGAAAAACAAGAGTTTGATGCAAATATTTTTGCCGATTACGATTATAAATACCAATATCCTTTGTTTTTTGCATTGTTCTTTTTGTTGGTGGAATTGATGATACTAGAAAGAAAAAACAGGATTTTCAAAGGTTTTAACCTTTTTAAAGAAGAGGGGGTGAAGAAATGAAGATAATTGCTGTTTTTATAATGCTGACTATTGCAATGGTTGCCAAGGCGCAAACAGAAAAGAGTTTTATTCGAGAAGGTAATGGTCATTATAACGATTCTATTTTTTCCGAATCTGAAATAGATTATAGAAAGGCACTGGATCAAAATCCTACTTCTTTCAAGGCGGGCTTTAATCTTGGTGATGCCTTATATCGGCAGGAGAAGTTTGAGGAAGCTGCAGATCAGTTTAAAACTGTTCTTTCGGATGATTTGTCCAAAGAGGATAAAGCCAAAGCATATCATAATCTTGGCAATAGTTTATTAGCTGGAGGAAAACTGGAAGAAAGTATTGATGCTTATAAAAATGCCTTACGGAATAATCCTTCTGATATGGAAACCAAATACAATCTTGCTTATGCACAGCATATGTTGAAAAAACAGCAGCAACAAAAGAATCAAAATCAGGATCAGAATCAAGATCAGCAAAATCAAGATCAGCAAAATCAGGATCAACAAAATCAAGATCAACAGCAAGACAAAAAAGAACAGGATCAACAAAATCAGGACCAGCAACAACAGCAAGATCAACAAAATCAGGACCAGCAACAACAGCAAGATCAGCAACAACAGAGAAAACCAAATCCTGATGAAATCTCTAAAGAAGATGCAGAGAGGATTTTGGAAGCTTTGCAAAATGATGAAAAAAACGTACAGGATAAACTAAAAGAGAAGAAAGTAAAAGCCCATAAAATTGTAATTGAGAAAGATTGGTAAATACTATTATATGCGAAAATTTACAAGTACTATATTATTTTTTATAATTGCTTTGTCTGTATTTGCTGATGAAGTAAAGTTTACTGCGCAGTCGTCAAAAGTGGTTGCTGTAGGTGAACGCTTCAGGTATACATTATCATTGAATGCTAAGGGTTCTCATTTACAGGCTCCGGCAATGTCTGATTTTAGTATTCTTACGGGTCCCAATTTATCTCAAAGTAGCAGTGTTCAGATAATAAATGGTCAGGTTTCCCAAAATGTAAATTACACCTATACTTTTATTCTTATTGCTCAAAAAGAGGGTAAGTTCACCATTCCTTCGGCCAAAATTACTGTAAACGGGAAAACATATGAATCTAATGCTCTTACTATTGAAGTGGTTAAGGGGCGTAATAATAGTACAGCAAACACTCAGAATGCAAATAATAACAATGTAAACTCTTCACAAATTGAAGGGATCGATGGGGAAGATTTATTTGTCAGGCTTAATGTGAGCGATCGGGATGTTTATCAGGGCGAGCATATTTATGCAACCATAAAGGTATATACAAGGGTGGATCTTGCTGGCTTTGAAAACATGAAATTTCCATCATTCGATGGTTTTTGGACACAGGAAATTGAAACACCTTCTCAGGTTAGTTTGGTAAGAGAGAATGTAAATGGAAAAATCTATAATGTAGGAGTAATAAAGAAAACTTTATTGTTTCCGCAGAGAAGTGGAGAATTAACAATTGAACCTTTCGATTTGGATTTGGTTGTAAGGCAGCATGTAAAGTCAAAGAGGAGGAGTATATTTGATGGCTTTTTTGGTTCTTACCAAAATGTGAAGAAAAACATCAAAAGTCCTCCGGTGAAAATAAAGGTAAAGCCTTTGCCAAATGTTGGAAAACCAGCCGATTATAATGGTGCTGTAGGGGATTTTTCATTCGATTCAGAAATTGATCAGACCGATGTAACTACCAATGATGCCATAACGCTGAAATATAAAATCAAGGGCAATGGAAATTTAAAGCTTATTGATGTACCTGAAATTAATTTTCCACCTGATTTTGAGATTTATGATCCTAAAATTACGAACAATGTTCATGTTGGGGCTGGAGGAGCCTCAGGAACCAAAACAATAGAATACCTAATTATTCCAAGACATGCCGGTAAGTTCAGAATTCCTGAAGTTAAGTTTAGTTATTTCAACCCGGCTTTGGGTAAGTATAAAACAATAACGGCCAAAGGCTATGATGTTGAAGTAAAAAGAGGTGAAGGAGATGAGAGTACAAGTGTAGTCAGTAAGGGTATATCAAAAGAAGATTTAACCATTCTGGGAAGTGATATTCGTTACCTGAAAACAGGAAAAATAAATTTAAAAAAAGGAGAGAAATATTTTTATGCTTCTTTGTGGTTCTATTTATCGTATGTTGGAGCATTAATTTTGTTTATCGCTGTATTTATTCTGAGAAAGGAACAGATAAAACGAAATTCAAATGTAGCATTGGTTAAGAACAGAAAAGCCAGTAAGGTTTCAAGAAAGAGATTAAAGCTGGCACAAGCTCATCTTTCTTCTAGTAAGAAAGAAGAGTTTTATGAAGAAGTACTGAAAGCATATTGGGAATATTTAAGCAATAAACTTATTATTCCAGTATCAGAATTGAGTAAGGATGCAGCAATAGATAAGCTTGCAGAAAGAGGAGTACAGCAGGAAACTATTGATGCTTTCTTTGAAGTAACAGATATCTGTGAATTTGCACGATATGCCCCTGCAGGAGAAGAAACCGAAATGCTTTCTTTATATCAAAAGGCACTAAAAGTTATTGATCAGATTGAACAACAAATAAAGTAAAAACCATGATTAGATTTCTATATATATTTTTTCTTTCAGTTGTATTTTCCATCACATTGCAAGCAGGTAATTCTCAAATAGCCCTGGATAGTGCGAAAATTAATTACGACAAAGGAAATTATGAAATAGCTGCAAAGTATTATCAGGAACTCATTGATTCAGGATATGTGGCCTCAGAATTATACTATAACATGGGAAATGTAATGTATAAGCTGAATAATATTCCTGCGGCCATACTGAATTATGAGCGAGCCTTGTTAATGAATCCAAATGATGAAGAAATTCAGTTTAACCTAAAAATGGCAAATCAATATGTGATTGATAATGTTGAAAAAATACCGGAATTATTTGTTTCCACTTGGTTTTCAGATTTTTTGAATAACTTATCATTTGATGCCTGGGCTAAATACAGTGTGATTCTTTTTATTGTTTTCTTGATACTTTTATCCATCTATTTTTTCAGTAGAATTGTAACATTGAAGAAGTTTAGTTTTTGGATGGGAATTTTATCGTTGCTTTTTTCCGTATTGTTTTTCTATTTCGCATCCATTCAGTTTGATGAAACAATGGAGCAAAATGCAGCCATTGTTTTTACTCCATCGGTTACAGTAAAAGGATCACCGGATGAAAGTGGAACAGACCTGTTTCAGGTGCATGAAGGCCTTAAAGTTTATGTGCAGGATGAAGTGGGAGAATGGGTAGAAATAAAAATAGCCGACGGTAATGTCGGCTGGATAAAAGAGGGTGATATTGTAATTATTTAATTACTGGTACGATTTGAACCAATCTTCAGCTTCCTCTATACTTGAGAAAAATTTTAAATCTATTCCAAATTTATTCGTTGATTTAAGGATTAAATTCAAGTAGTATTTTTTGAAAACATTGCCATCGAAAACCACGGCACCTCTTTTCAGACCTGTCGCTTTGCTAGCTGGTATTGCTTCAGTTTCAAACCATTTTCTATCATTTGGACTAATTACAGCTTGATCTTTAATGTCAGACAAGTAATTTTCAACAACACTTTTATTCTTTGAATAATCAATTAGCGACAATATAGTATTTCTGTATTCTTCACTTGTCAATTTCCCTTTCCAAATAACATAACCTGCTTTGAGATCTTTTTTATAAGAAACATGGGCGTAATTTGTATCCAGAATAACGTCAATCATAATAGTTGTGATTTGGTGTTTCGTAAATATACTTATTTTTTTTGATTTTTCCTTTTGTTAATTGAAATTGAGATAATTACAAAATTCTTAACTTTGTGTAAAATTATTTATATGCAGATGGACGATTTTAAAGTAGAATATTTAG